>JAZNEZ010000170.1:0-8484 GCA_045588875.1 Candidatus Scatosoma sp.
CGTTGCGGCTCGTCGTGGAAAGAGAACGCGAGATCACGGCGTTCAAGCCCGAGGAATACTGGAACTTAACGGCGGAACTGCAAGATCAAGCTAAAAAGTACGCTCCCTTTAAGGCTCTTTTGGAAAAGAGAGGCACGAAAAAATATAAGCCCTCGTCCGCAGAGGAAACGGCGGCGGTACTTGCCGCGATCGAGAGCGGTAAATTCGTGGTGGCAAAGGTGAAAAAGACGATTGCCAAATCGCACGCGCCCGCACCGTTCACGACGAGCTCTATGCAACAGGACGCGTCTACCAAGCTCGGTTTCACCGCGCCCGAAACGATGACGCTCGCACAACATCTCTACGAGGGTATCGACACGGAAAACGGCGATCATATCGCGTTTATCACGTATATGAGAACGGACTCCACGCGCGTTTCCAAAGAGGCGCAAGCCAAGGCGCTGGAACGAATCCGCGCGATATACGGCGAGGAATACGCGCCCGAAAAGCCCAACTACTACGCCTCGAAAAAGGGCGCGCAGGACGCGCACGAGGCGATTCGTCCTAACGATCTGGAAATGACCCCCGAAAAGGCGAAAAAGTTGCTTGATAAAAAGCATTTCGCGCTCTATAAGCTCGTGTACGAGCGTTTCCTTGCCTCACAAATGGCGGAGGCGAAGTATAACAGCGCGCAAATGGAGATCGATAACAGCGGTTATATCTTCAAGGCGAGCGGTAAGGTGCTCTTGTTCGCAGGCTTTACGGCGGTGTATCAGGACTATACGGCGAAAAAAGAGGACGAGGACAGCGTGGATATGGCAAAGCTTTTGCCCGATCTGAAAGAGGGGGATATTCTCGACCTCGTAACCTTGCAAAAGGAACAAAAATTCACCAAACCGCCCCTGCGCTACACCGACGCGTCGATCGTCAAGGCAATGGAAGAAAAGGGGATCGGCAGACCGTCTACGTACGCGACGATCATTTCCAAGCTGATGCAAAAGTACGTGAAAAAGGACGGGAAATATATGATCCCCACGCCGATCGCTTACGACGTGGTAGATATGCTCGTGGGCTGCTTTGAGGACGTTATGGACGTCGGGTTCACGGCAGGAATGGAAAATAAGCTCGACGATATTGAGGACGGCGGCGTAGACTGGCATAACGTTATCGGGGATTTCTATCCCGAGTTCGAGCGTAATTTGCGCAAAGCCTCGTCGTACGGCGACGAGAAAACGGAGATTACTTGCGAAAAGTGCGGTCATTTTATGCTCCGTAGAACGGGTAAATTTGGGAAATACCTCGCTTGCTCCAACTACCCCGAGTGCCGCAATATTATCAGCGAAAGCAAGGAAGAAATTTCTGCGGTGCGTTGTCCTAAATGCGGTGAAAATATGGTGGTGAAAAGCGGTAAGTTCGGAAAATTCCTCGCATGCCCTAGCTATCCCGATTGCAAAACTACCCTTTCTATGCCATCCGACGAAGAACCCAAGCTCGCGGGCAAGTGCCCCGAATGCGGTGCCGCTATGACGGTGCGTAAGTCCAAGAAAGGCAAGGTGTATTATAGCTGTTCGGGTTATCCCGATTGTAAGTTTATGAGCTGGGATATCCCCACGGGCGAGAAGTGTCCCGAATGTCAAGGTCCGCTCGTGAAAACGGCGCGTGGGAACGTGAAGTGTAGTAACAAAGATTGTTCGTATCGCGTGAAAACGGAAAAGACCGAAACGAAGAAAACGGCGATTGCGTTTGACGACGATTTCGATGCTCCCCCTTTAATGGACGAACCGTATATTTTTGAAGGCGTAACAGATGAAGTGTAAAGAAAGCCAAGTCCTCGTGATCGGCGGCGGTTTGGCAGGGAGCGAGGCGGCGTATTATCTAGCTAGCCGTGGCGTGAAAACTACCCTCGTGGAAATGAAACCGAAAAAATTCACCCCTGCCCACGAAAGCGAAAACTACGGCGAGCTCGTTTGCTCGAATTCCTTGAAAAGCAACGATATCTACGCTAACGCCTGCGGACTTTTGAAAGAGGAAATGCGTCTGCTCGGTTCTATGATTATCGAGGCGGCGGATAACACCAAAGTACCGGCAGGTGCGGCGCTCGCCGTCGATCGGGATAAGTTTTCGGCGTATATTACGAACAAATTGAAAAATTGCCCGAATTTAATGCTCGTGTCCGAAGAGGTAAAAACCCTCCCCGAAATAGAAAAGGGAGGGGGCAGGTATGCGATTATTGCCACCGGTCCGCTCACGGCAGAGCCTCTTTCCGAGGATATCAAAAACAAATTCGGCGGCGGTTTGCATTTTTACGACGCGTCCGCGCCTATCGTGTCTGCGGAGAGTATTGATTTAGAGCACGCGTTCACGGGCGATCGCTACGGCAAGGGCACGGGGGATTATATCAACTGCCCGATGACGAAAGAGGAATACTACGCGTTCGTGGACGAGCTGTTGAAAGCCGAGCGCGCACACTTGCACGAGTTTGAAAAGGGAGAGATTTTCGAGGGGTGTATGCCGATTGAAGTAATGGCGTCGCGCGGAAGGGACACTCTGCGCTTTGGAACGCTCAAACCCGTGGGATTATTTGACGAAACGGGCAAACGCCCGTACGCGGTGTTACAGCTCCGCCTAGAAAACGAGAACGGCACGGCGTATAACCTCGTGGGATTTCAGACGAATTTGAAATTTCCCGAACAAAAACGGGTGTTTTCAATGATCCCTGCCTTAAAGAACGCGGAGTTTTTGCGTTACGGCGTGATGCATAGAAATACGTATTTACACTCCCCCGACGTTTTAAGTCGCGATTTTTCGGTTACAAATAACCGTAACCTTTTTTTTGCAGGACAAATCACGGGCGTCGAGGGGTACGTGGAAAGCGCGGCGAGCGGATTGCTTTCGGCGATTGCGATTTTCGACGATTTGCAAGGCAAGCCTCGGCGGACGTTTTCAAACGAAACGGTTTGTGGCGCGTTGCAAACGCATATTTCCACGCCGAATAGAGATTTTCAGCCGATGAACGCGAATTTCGGCATACTCGCGCCTCTGCCCGTGCGGATCAAGGACAAAAAAGAAAGATATAAAGCGCTTGCACAAAGAGCGTTGCAAGCGATAAAAAGTATGGGAGAAAAGTAAATTATGGAATTTCGTGGAACGACGATTTGCGCAGTCAAGAAAAACGGCGTAACGGCGATTGCCGGCGACGGTCAGGTAACGATGGGCGAATCGGTCATTTTCAAAAACACGGCGGTGAAAGTACGCCGCATTTTCGGCGGTAAGGTCATTTTAGGCTTTGCCGGCTCTGTTACGGACGCGTTCGCGCTCACCGAACGGTTCGAGGGTATGCTCAATAAATTTTCGGGCAATTTAATGCGTTCGGCTGTGGAGCTTGCCGAGCTTTGGCGGAGCGATAAGATCGGCAGAAAATTAGACGCAATGATGATCACGGCAGACGAAAACACCCTGCTCATTTTATCGGGTACGGGCGAAGTGATCGAGCCGGACGAGGGGGTTTGTGCTATCGGCAGCGGTGGCAATTACGCGCTCGCGGCGGCGCGCGCACTTTATAAAGAAACAGACTACGACGCGCCTACGATCGCCCAAAAAGCCTTAAAAATCGCCTCGGAGATCTGTGTGTTCACCAACGACAATATTCGTTTGGAAACGGTGGGGAACGAGCAGGAAACGACGAAAAAAGCCGTGAAAAAGTCGGTGAAAAAGGAGGCGAAGTAAAATGGATTTATCGCCCAAACAGATCGTAAATAAATTAGACAAATATATTATCGGGCAGGACGAGGCGAAAAAGGCGGTTGCGATCGCACTTCGAAACCGTTACCGTCGCGCCCAGCTCCCCACGGAGATCCGCGAGGAGATCACGCCCAAAAATATCATTATGAAGGGGCCTACGGGGGTAGGTAAAACGGAGATCGCCCGTCGGCTTGCCAAGCTCGTGAAAGCGCCGTTTGTTAAGGTCGAGGCGACGAAGTATACGGAAGTGGGCTACGTTGGTAAGGACGTGGAGGGTATGATCCGCGATCTTGCGGAATGTGCCTATCGGCTCGTGAAAGCGGAAAAGGAAGAACAGGTCAAAGCCAAAGCGACGGTTGCCGCGGAGAAACGTATCGTTCGCGCGCTTGCAGAGGCGAAAAAGGAAGAAAAAGGCGAGCTTTCGAGGGAAGTGTTCGAGGCGAATCTTTTGGACGGCTTGAAAAAGGGTTTATACGATAATTTCGTGATCGAAATGGAAGTGGCGGATATTCCCCAGCCTATGGAGCTCGTCCCTGGGGGCGCGGCAATTTCTATCGGCAGTATTTTCGGGGATATGTTCCAACAGAAGAAAAAGAAACGTAAATTCCCCGTGAAAGAGGCGTTTGCAATCGTGCTCGAAGAAGAGGCGTCCAAGCTTTTGGACGAGGACGCAATCAAATCGGAGGCGCTCTATCGCGCGGAGAACGACGGTATCGTGTTTATCGACGAAATCGATAAGATCGCAGGCAAGGGCAACAACCACGGCGCAGACGTATCGCGCGAGGGCGTGCAAAGGGATATCCTGCCTATCGTCGAGGGCTCGACGGTCGTTACCAAATACGGCCCTATTAAAACGGACTTCATTCTCTTTATCGCGGCAGGCGCGTTCCACGTGTCGGCGATTGAAGATCTCATTCCCGAATTGCAGGGCAGATTCCCCGTGTCGGTGGAGCTCAACAGCTTAACGAAAGAGGATTTCGTGCGTATATTAACGGAAACGGAAAACTCGCTCACCTTTCAATACGGTCAGTTGCTTAGTGTGGATAATATCGATCTGCAATTCGATAAAGGCGCGATCGAGCGTATTGCGGAGGTATCGGTGGAGCTCAACGCCACAAGCGAGGATATCGGCGCGAGAAGATTGCACACGGTGATGGAGTATCTTTTGGAAGATATTTCGTTCAACGCAGGCGGTGATTATCCCAAATTTACGTTAAATATCGACGCGCATTACGTGGACGAGCATTTGCAAAAGCTCACGGGCGATAGAAATTTGAAAAAATACGTACTCTAAAAAGGACGAAAAAAGTATGATAAACATTCCCAAGGGCACGAAAGACGTTCTGCCCTCTGAATCTTACAAGTGGCAATACGTGGAAAGCGCGGCGCGTGAAGTGGCGAGGCTGTTCCACCTCAAAGAAATCCGTACGCCTACCTTTGAACACACCGAGCTGTTTCAACGCGGCGTGGGGGATACCACGGACGTCGTAACGAAAGAGATGTACACCTTTAAGGACAAGGGGGATCGCTCCATCACCTTAAAACCGGAGGGTACGGCAGGCGCGGCGCGTTCGTTTATCGAAAACGGTATGTATAACGGCGTGTTGCCGGCGAAGATGTTCTATATCACGCCTGCTTTCCGCTACGAGCGTCCGCAGGCAGGCAGACTTCGTGAATTTCATCAATTCGGCGTGGAAATTTTCGGTGCGAAAGGCGCGCAGACGGACGCAGAGGCGATTTTGATTGCCGACGCGCTCTTGAAAAAGCTGGGCTTAAAGGTTAAGCTGTATATCAATTCAATCGGCTGTCCCAAGTGTCGCGCGGAATATAATCAAGCGCTCAAAGCCTTTTTCGCGCCTCATTTGGAGAACCTTTGCTACGATTGTAAAACGCGCTACGAGAAAAACCCTTTGCGCTTGCTTGATTGCAAGGAAGAGGGCTGTCAGAAAGTCAACGAGGGCGCGCCTTTGATGCTGGATTATCTTTGCGAGGATTGTAAAGCGCATTTTGAAGTACTGAAAGAATGTTTGCAACTTGCAAGCGTGGACTACGAGATCAATCCCCGTATAGTGCGAGGCTTGGACTACTACACGCGTACGGTGTTTGAATTCGTTTCGACGTCGATCGGCGCGCAGGGCACGGCGATAGGTGGCGGTAGATACGACGGGCTGATTGAGCAGCTCGGTGGCAATCCTACTCCTGCGGTCGGATTTGCGGCAGGCTTGGAACGACTGTTGATGGTTATGGAACAATCGGGGGTAAACGCGCCCGAAGAGCCCAAACCCACGGTGTATTTGGCAGGTATGGACGACGAGTGCCGTAAAAAGGCGTTTGCAATCGCTTGCGCGTTGCGAGAAAACGGCGTGTTTGCAGAAATCGATCATATGGAAAGATCGGTGAAAGCGCAGTTCAAGTATGCGGACAAGATCGGCGCGAAATACGTGGCGGTGATCGGCGGCAACGAGCTTGCCGAGGGGGTTATGAACGTGAAGAATATGACAAGCGGCGAAAGTGAAAAGGTGAGCTTTGATAGCGCCGTGGCATATTTTTCGAAGAATTGAGAAACACTGAAAGAGGAGGAAAAAGTTATGGTGAAATACGTAAACGGTAAAGAGTTGGAAGAATTGATCGCGAGTGCGGATAAAACGGTGTTTTGCGATTTTTGGGCGAATTGGTGCGGTCCTTGCAGAATGCTCGCGCCCGTGTTTGAGGACGTTTCGGATAAATACGAGGAACAGGCGACGTTCGTAAAGATCGATATCGACGAGGAAGAAAGCGAAAGCGCGGCAATGAAATACGGCATCACGTCCATTCCGAATATTATAGCGTTCAAGGGCGGTAAGCCTGTGGCAAACAGCCTCGGTTTCGTGCCTCAGCCCGTTTTAGAAAAGTTCGTAAAGGAAAATTTATAAAATAAAGCCCCGACGAAAGTCGGGGCTTTTCGTTGTGAGATAGGGGCAGGTATGCGTTGAATGAATTTCAATACTCCGCGCTTTCGATCACGCCACCGCCCAAACAGTTTTCGCTTTGGTATAACACGGCGTATTGTCCTTCGGTAACCGCGCGTTGCTTTTCGGCAAACTCTATATGCAACGTTTCGTCTGCGTTCACGCGCACGAGAACCTCTTGATCGGGCTGACGGTAGCGGAATTTCGCCTTGCAAACAAACTCCCGTTTTTCGGGCTTGAACGGTATCCAGTTAAAACCCGACACCTCGCACGATTTGGAATAAAGGGGTGTTTCGTCGCCATGGGAAACGTAGAGGATATTCTTTTCAAGGTCCTTTTTCACGACGAACCATCTTCCGCCCTCGTCCTCGCCTTTGATACCGCCAAGGTCAAGTCCGCGGCGTTGACCGAGGGTGTAGTACATAAGCCCCGAATGTTCGCCCACCTGTTTGCCCGAAAGATCGAGAATTTTGCCCTTGCAGGCAGGGAGATAGGTGGATAAGAATTTGCGGAAATTGCGCTCGCCGATAAAGCAAATGCCCGTGCTGTCCTTCTTTTTCGCCGTTGCGAGATCGTTTTCGAGTGCAATACGGCGTATTTCAGGCTTTTCCATATCCTGTAAGGGAAAGAGTACGTCTTTAAGCTGCGTTTGCGAAAGCTGGTTAAGGAAATAGGTCTGATCCTTGTTCTGATCCTTGGCTTTTTGCAGGTAATGCACGCCGTTGTCGTGTAAAATTTTACAATAATGCCCCGTGGCGATATAGTCCGCGCCCAGCTTTTTCGCCTCTTCAAGGAATGGACCGAACTTGATTTCGCGGTTACACAGCACGTCGGGGTTGGGCGTTCTGCCTGCCTTGTATTCCGCAAGGAAATAGGAGAACACGCGGTCCATATATTCCTTGGCGAAATTGACCGTGTAGTAGGGGATATCGAGTAGGGCGGAAACGCGGCGTACGTCGGCAAAGTCCTCTTCGGCGGTACAACAGCCGTTCTCGTCCACTTCGTCCCAGTTTTGCATAAACAGTCCGATCACGTTATAGCCTTGTTCTTTCAATAGCAAAGCCGCCACGGAGCTGTCCACGCCGCCGCTCATACCGATTACGACCGTTTTCGACATATTCAAACGCCCTCCTGTTGAGAATTTTGTCGCTACACTAAAAATTTTTTCGGGAATTTGGAAATATTATACCATAAACGCTTGCAAAATGAAAGCAAAAAATAGTAAAATATATATGCTTTTTAAAAAATACGTATCCGTAGCTCAGCTGGATAGAGCACAAGCCTCCGACGCTTGGTGTCGTTGGTTCGAATCCAATCGGGTACACCAAAAACCGCCTTGTCTTTTGGTAGGGCGGTTTTTATATATAATATAAGGAAGTATTTTTCCAAGTAAAAAGGAAGTGCTCGGAAACACATACTCTAAGCCGTCATCATTGTCGGAAACATAAATTGAACCTTCAGGATTAGTAACTTTATTGACTAGATCAATAAGGTTTCTTGCAGGTTTTGGCTTGTTTCTTGCCGGCCTGCCTCTTCCCTTGCCAATCTTACGCTTTGGCGCTTCGCCATAGATAATAGCAAGTATCGCATCAACAAGCGGCTCTTTTTTTAGCGTTGTTGGAGATGGAACACCTATATCTCTACCAAGATCACGAAGTTCATATATGCCAAGACACAATAATTCATCTTTTGTATAAGGGAAATCATTCATTTTATTGTCTTCCGCCACAATTCTTCCTCCTATCATTTGTATTTATATCATATTTTAATAAATTTGTAAACACTTTTAAAATGTACATCTTCCTTTTTTTTACTT
>JAZNEZ010000171.1:0-1795 GCA_045588875.1 Candidatus Scatosoma sp.
ATCGCAACGGCGTAGTACTTGCGGATAATACCACGGCGTACACGGTGTTTGCCCGTTCTAACGCCGTGCCCGACAAAGCAACGACCTCGGCGGTTTTGGCGCAAACGCTGGGGCTCAATTCCGATACGGTCTATGAAAAATTGACGAAAAAGAAAGCGTCGGAGGTTACGATTGCAAAACGGGTAAATAAGACCGCAATCGAGGGCTTGGCGGCGACCTCTCTCGACGGCGTTTACTACTCGCGCGATAACGTGCGCACGTACCCGAAAAACGCCGCGCTCTGTCAGGTGCTCGGCTTTACCTCCATAGACGGCGTGGGCACGACGGGTGTGGAGAAATATTATAACGAATATTTGTCGGGTAAAAACGGGGAACTCCTATACGAAACGGATTTGGTAGGCGTAGAGATCGAGGGGAGCGTGGCGACCTATCTGCCTGCCGAGGACGGTTATAATATCGAATTGACGATTGATTACGGTATTCAGGAGATCGTGGAAAGCGCGCTTGCGAAAACGTCGGCGGAATATTCACCCTCGTCGGCGTCGTGTATCGTGCTCGACGTAAACACGTTTGAAATTCTCGCGCTCGCGAATTGCCCGTCCTACGATTTGAACGATATTCCCCGAAACGACGCGGAAATTTTGAATAAGCAGTCCCGAAACGCGCTCGTGTGCGATATCTACGAACCAGGGTCGACGTTCAAGATTATAACGTCGGCGGCGAATATAGAGGAATATCTGCAAGGCAATAAAAAGGCGTTTTCGACGAACTACGTATTCCCCAGCTCTCGCACGCGCGCGGTGGACGGAACGACGGTAAAATGTTGGAGCAACCACGCGAACGGTAAGCATTGTAATCAAACGCTTGCCGAGGCGCTCAACAACAGCTGTAACCCGTGCTTTACGGATATGGCGCTCTCGCTGGGCAAACAGACCTTTTACGAATATCTTTCCGCGTTCGGGTTTGGGAAACGTACGGGTATCGATTACGGCGGCGAGGCGTACGGACTTTTGATGCCGCAGGCGGCGGTGCGAAATTGCGACCTTGCGCGTATCGGGTTCGGACAGACGATCGCCGTTTCGGGCGTACAGCTCGCTTGCGCTACGGCGTCGGCGATCAACGGCGGTTATTATTATACGCCGCGGCTCGTCAAGCGCGTGTATGCAAACGACGGCTACGTGCTGGAAGAAATGCAAAGCGAATTGAAAAACCGCACGATCAGTGAAGAGGCGTCGGGTATTTTGGCAGGAATGCTGGAAGGGGTAGTGTCAAAGGGTAGCGGTAAAAAGGCGTATATCGAGGGATATAGGATCGGCGGTAAAACGGGCACGGCACAAAAATTCGAAAACGGACGAATCGCCGCAGGTAAATACGTATCGTCGTTCGTGGGATTTTTTCCTGCGGACGCGCCTAAATATCTTGCGCTCGTGGTCGTGGTCGATCCGCAGGGCGCGTATTACGGTAGCGTTGTCGCCGCGCCTTGCGCAAGAGAAATTTTCGAGGGAATTATATCCTTGAAAAACATACAACCGCGGACGAGCGAATAGAATAAAGTATCGGGATTGAAGAGGGGGAGGAAAAAGTATGCGATTGTCAAAGCTCAAAGAAAGCGTAAGCGAGGCGGAGGTCATTTTCGAGGGGGCGTGGGAAAGAGAAATAGAATATCTTTCCACCGATAGTCGCACTGTGCGCCACGGCGGTTTGTTCTTCTGTCTTACGGGCGGTGAAAAGGACGGGCACGCGTTTGCCAAAGAGGCGGTTGCAAACGGCGCGGTGGCGATCGTAACCGAACGGA
>JAZNEZ010000172.1:0-1711 GCA_045588875.1 Candidatus Scatosoma sp.
CAAACCACGTGGCGGCGCAAAATAAACCGACAATCCAACCGACGAAAAAGAAACGCGTGGGCAGATACGATTAACAAAATACGTGAAACGGAGCAGACCGCTCCGTTTTTCTGTTTTTTATAAAAAATGAACGTGTGCACATATGAGAAAATGCACGAGCAAGCCTAAAAGAAAGAATACCACAAAAAAAGTGAAGAATTTCAAGCGGAAATTTGCGCCAAAAACTTGCTTTTTAGCGTGGAATTTGTTACAATAAAAGAAAAACGAGGAGTGAGTGATATATTATGACTTACGAACAGGCAAAAACACTTTTACAGCAAAAAGGTCAAACGCAGCTTTTGCGTTACTACGACGAGTTAAACGAAGAAAGCAAAGCAAAGCTTTTGACGGCGATTGAAAATATAAACTGGGATTTCGAGGCGGCGCTTGCCAACCCCGTGGATATGAGCGGTAAGGGCAGGGATATTCGCCCGATCGCGGGCTTACGCCGCGCGGAAATCGTGAAAAAGGAAAAAGAGTTTGAAAATATCGGTATAGAGGCGATAAAACAAGGCAAAGTCGCGGCAGTGCTTTTGGCAGGCGGTATGGGCACGCGCCTTGGCGTCGACGGTCCGAAAGGGGCTTACGATATCGGCGTAACCAAGCCCTTGTACATTTTCGAGCAGCAGATGAAAAATCTTGCTCAGGTGAATGAAAAGTGCGAAACGATCGTTCCTTTGTACATTATGACGAGCGATAAAAATCACGAGCAAACGACGAGCTTTTGGAAAGCGCATAACTATTTCGGCTATCCCGAAACGGAAGTCAAATTCTTCAAACAGGATATGGCGCCGGCGGTGGATTATAACGGCAAAATTTTCTTGGAAACGAAAGATACGCCCGCGCTTTCTCCCAACGGCAACGGCGGTTGGTTCGGCTCGCTCTGTCGCGCGGGGCTTTGCGAGGACTTGCATAAACGGGGCGTGGAATGGTTGAATATCTACGCGGTGGATAACGTGTTGCAACGTATTGCCGATCCCGTGTTCGTAGGCACGACGATCGATTCGGGGGTGAACTGCGGTGCAAAGGTTATTTGTAAGACGAATCCTACCGAAAAGGTGGGCGTGCTTTGTATGGACGGCGATAAGCCCGACATTATCGAATATTACGAGCTGACGGACGAAATGGCGAATCAAAAGGACGAAAACGGCGATTTGGCGTATTGCTACGGCGCGATTATGAACTATCTTTTCCGTCTTTCCAAGCTGGAAGAGATCGCGGAACAGAAAATTCCCGTGCATATCGTGGAAAAGAAGATCGAATGCCTTTGCGAGGACGGCGTAACGAGAAAGCCGGAAAAGGAAAATGGCAAGAAGTTCGAAACGCTTGCGGTCGATTTGATCAAGCCTATGGCGAGCGTGTTGCCGTTCGAGGTCGTGCGCGAAAAAGAATTTGCGCCCATTAAAAATAAGACGGGCGTAGATAGCGTGGAATCGGCGCGCGAGCTGTTGAAGTTGAACGGAGTGGAACTCTAATGGCAACGGATTTAGTGGGAAATGAAACGCTCCAACGCTTTATACAGCTTTTGTGCGATCTCAATCACGAGGCGGTCGAACTGCTCAAAACGGGCAACGCAGAGCTTTTATACGCAATGAACGACACGGTCGAGGAGATCTATAAGATACAGCACGAGGGCAAAGAAGAGGCGTACACGGCGATTGAAGAGGACGCG
>JAZNEZ010000173.1:0-3930 GCA_045588875.1 Candidatus Scatosoma sp.
TATTCTTATTATAACACGCAGAAAGAAAAATTGCAACCGTAATGCAGGGTGCGAAAATTTTCATTTTAATTTTTTTTGGACGGGGCGCCCTGTTGCTTGCAAAACGTGAAAAATCGTAGTATAATAAAAACTATGAGTATAGAGTACGTAACGGAAGAAGAACAATTAATAGCAGAAAGAGAACGCAAGCAGTTTGTCAAAATGACGCAAACGCCTATGCCGCGGCTTATTATCGGGCTGGGCATACCCACCACGCTTAGTATGATGGTAACCTCCCTCTATAACCTCGCAGACACCTATTTCGTGTCCCTGCTTGGTAACGACGCCGTAACGGCGGCGGTAAGCAATTTGCTTGCCTTGATGTCGATTATTCAGGCAATCGGCTTTACGTACGGTATGGGCAGCGGTAGTATTATATCAAGGCTGTTGGGTAAGCGCGACCGCGAGGGGGCGGATAGAACGGCGTCGTCTGCTTTTGCTATCGCGTTTTTAAGCGGTGTACTCATTCTCGCGTTCGGCTTTATCTTTTTAACGCCGCTGATGCGATTGTTCGGCTCACGGCAGGAACAGGTTTTGGCGTATTCCAAGGAATACGCGCGTTGGATTTTGATTGCCGCGCCGTTTATGTGTATGTCATACGTAATGAATAACGTACTCCGTGCGGAGGGGAAAGCGGTGCTTTCTATGGTCGGTTTGATTGCGGGCGCGGTCGTGAACGTGGCGCTCGATCCCATTCTCATTTTCTCCGCGAACTTAGGGGTTACGGGCGCGGCGCTCGCCACCTGTATCAGTCAGATCATCAGTTTTTGTATATTGCTGTTTATGTTCCTTTCGGGAAAGACGATCGTGCGATTGAAATTGCGTTCGATTTCCCGTAAATTCGCGACCTACGGCGAGGTGATCGCCACGGGCTTTCCCTCCTTTTGTCGGCAGATACTCGCCAGCCTTTGCACGGTATTTTTGAATAACGCCGCCGATCTTTACGGCGGAGACGCGGCGCAGGCGGCGTTCGGCGTAGTGCAAAAGGTGTTTATGCTCGCATTCTCCTTATCGCTTGGTATCGGGCAGGGGTATCAACCCGTTCTTGGGTATAATTACAGCTCCAAACGCTTTGACCGTGTGCGCTCGGCGTATTTGTTTACGCTTGGCTTTGCTACGGCGATTATGATCGTATTTGCCTCGGTGTGCGCGATATTTGCGGCGAATTTAATGCAAATGTTCTCTCTTTCGGAAAGGGCTACGGAGATCGGTACGCTCACGCTACGATTGCAATGTATCTGTATGCCGCTATTGCCTTTGAACTTTATGGCGAGCGTTACGTTCCAAGCGGTGGGCAGTAAGGCGATTGCCTCGGTGTTGTCGGTGTCAAGACAGGGCTTGTTCTATATACCTGCGGTGCTGATTTTGCCGAATATTTGGCAACTGTTCGGGGTGCAATGCTGTCAAGCGATTTCCGATTTCTTCGCGTTCCTGTTTGCGATACCCTTTACGATACTATTCTTCAAACAATTAAAAAAGAATGAAAAAACAGAGAGCTGAACGTGCGTTCAGCTCTTTATATTATCCCGTTTGTTTTTTTGTTCTTTGAGCACGTGGCGTACGGCGTCAACCTCGTCTGCGCCCCATTCGGAGAAGGGCAAACGGAGTTGTTTTTCGTACCATTTGATCGTCTTGTGCGCGTCTTGTACGCCCCAAACCTCGTATAATTCCTTTTCGGTGATAGGGGTAAAATCTCTGGGCGTTTCGGGTAAATCCTCGCCTGCGTAGATATATAAGCCCAAGCCGAACATAGCGAGGTTCTTTGTTAAACAGCGCATAATCGTTTTATTAATTTCCGTCATCTTCGGCTGTAAGATCGTATTGTTGCGCATATCCATTACGGGCAACCACATTTCATACGTTTGATCGCCTGCCGTAACCTGCGTTTGTACCATATAGCCCGTCTTTTCGTTTCCCGAACAGAACGTGCCGTCGAACTCGTTGACTTTATACGTCGCCTCAGGATAGACTTTCTTAAATTCCGCCCAAGCGTACGCCCACGAAAGATAGGTTAAATTTCCCTTTTTCTCCGTTTTGTCGTTTACGTTGATTGCGTAAACCTCTTCGAATTTTCCCATAAAAAGAGTATGCGCCAAACGGCGCATACTATGTGTAGGACTTTATTTTTCAAGTATGGAGATAAATTCCTTTTTATTCGCAGCTTTTAAGCAAGCCGAGCCGGCAACGAGTACGTTCGCGCCGTTTTCTTTACAGACTACGGACGTGTTTATATCCACTCCACCGTCTACTTCCAAATGACAGGTGGGGTTGATTTGTTGCAGCTTTTCTTTAAGTTCCGCCACTTTGGGCATCATATCCGCCATAAAGCTTTGTCCGCCAAACCCTGGTTCGACCGTCATCACCAAAACCAAGCTACATTTTTCAAGATACGGCTCGATCGCGGAAACGGGCGTTTTCGGCTTAATCGAAATACCTGCTTTCACACCGCAAGCTGTGATCTTGTCAAGGGTTGCGGTGATATTTTCGGGCGTGTCCGCCTCTACGTGTACGGTGAGATAGTCCGCGCCTGCTTTGCAGAATTGCTCTACGTAGCGGATAGGGCGGTCGATCATAAGATGTACGTCTAAAACGCGGTCGGTCGTTTTACGGAGCGCGGAAACGGTGGAATATCCGAATGAGAAGTTGGGCACGAAATTTCCGTCCATCACGTCCACGTGAAACCACTTCGCGCCTGCGTTTTCCAAAACGCGGATATCCCGTTCCATATGCATTGGATCAGCCGCTAATAAAGAGGGGGCGACGATATTCATATTCTTACCTCACGCATTACAATCGAGCATCGTTTTGCCTGCGCCACAAAGCCCCTCGAAATCCTCGATGAACGCTTCGACAGCACTCGTCACGCAAGCGTTTTTAATAAGCCCTTCAATCACGTCGGGAGCAACGGTCGCCGCGCCAACGCCGTAGGCGCAAAGCTCTTGCACTTGGTTGGAGTTTTTGAAACTTGCCGCCAAGATCTGCGTTTTGAAACCGTTATTGTCAAAAATATCTTGGATCATTTTCGTGCTTGCAATCCCGTCCGCGCCGAGGTTGTCGATACGGTTTACGTACGGCGCGGCGTAGTCTGCGCCGGCTTTTGCCGCGAGATACGCTTGCATCGGGGTGTAGATTGCGGTTGCGGTGATATTAAAGCCCTCCTTGGACAACGCTTTCATGGCTTTCAAACCCTCGGGAATGGTGGGAATTTTGATATAGGTGTTCTTGCCCAAAATCTCCGCCATTTTATGCGCCTCTTTAATCATACCCTCTGCCGTACGCGAAATCACTTGCGCGTGCAATTCGGCGTCCTTGCCGATAAACTCGCGGATCTCTTTCAACACCGAATAAGGCTCTTTGCCACTCTTTGCGAGAATAGAGGGGTTGGTGGTTACGCCGTCAATGGGGTAGTACTGATAGATGTTTTTAATTTTTGCGACGTTTGCGTCGTCAATGAGAAGTTTCATAAAATGCCTCCGAAAATATTAAAATTTTTTGTTTGTCAGAATTTTGATTTTGTCGTCGCAATGACATACGTAGGAAAACCCCGTACGCCCGATCTTCGTTTCGTCTGCGACGATAAGTACCTTTTTCGCTCTCGCGATCATAAGCCTGTCGATAATCGCCTCTTCCGCGTGGCAGGTGGAAATTTCGCCCTGACTACTCACGCCGTCCACGGAAAGGATCGCCCAGTCCGCGCTGAAACGGTTGAGATATTCCTGCGCGTCCGAGCCGTACGTGAAATTGTATTGTGCGTTGATTAGCCCACCGAGTAGGATCACGCGAAACGAACTTCCGAGCGCGCTTGCGACGGATAAAGAGTTTGTAACCACGCTTAAATTTTTCTTCGTTTTCAACGCGTCGGCAACGAGTAGCGTGGTCGTGCCCGAATTG
>JAZNEZ010000174.1:0-4943 GCA_045588875.1 Candidatus Scatosoma sp.
TTTCTAAGGGCAAAAGGGTGGGGGTATCCACTTCCAAATACCCGCGCGCGTCTAAGTATGCGCGGATTTCTTTTAAGATAAGAGAACGGGTGCGGAACGTGTTTTTTACGTCTGCGTTCATAATCAAATCCAAATGGCGCAGACGGTATTTCATATCCTTATCTTGCAGTCCGTTATATTTTTCGGGCAGGGGCAAAAGCGCTTTGGAAAGCATAATCATTTCCGTTACGTGTACCGTAACTTCGCCCGTTTGCGTCTTGAATACGAAGCCCTTAAACCCTACGATATCGCCGATATCGTAGTCTTTTTTATACGACGCGTAGTTCTCCTCGCCGATATCCTGACGGGTTACGTAAATTTGCATACTGCCGCTCTTATCCGCAATATGCGAAAAGGACGCCTTGCCCATAATACGGCGCGACATCATTCTGCCTGCCATTACCACCGTTTTTCCCTCGTACGCCTCGAAATTGTTTTTGATACTTTCCGAGTCCGCGTCTACGGGGTATTTTACCTGCTCGTAGGGGTTTTTGCCCTCGGCAACGAGCTTGGCAAGCTTTTCACGGCGGATTCTCGCCTGTTCAATGAGTTGTTCTTCTTCCGCCTGTTCGCTAACGGGCAAATTCTTGTTGTCTTGCATTGTGTATAACCTCTGTAATTTTTAGAAAATTTCGCGGATTTGGAGCTTGTATTCCCCTTCGGGGGCGTTCACCTTTACCGTGTCGCCCACTTTATGGCGAAGAAGCGCCGCGCCTACGGGCGATTCGTTGGAAATCTTGTTTTCCATTGCGTTCGCCTCTAACGTACCCGTGATCTCGTATACTTCTTCCTCGTCAAATTCGGGATCGTATACCTTTACTTTCGAGCCGACGTGTACCGTTTCGTTGTCGCCGTTTTCTTCTTGGATCACCGCGTTTTTGATTTTGTAATCGAGTTCGACGATCTCGCCCTCGTTCGCCGCCTGCTCGTTACGCGCCGCGTCGTATTCCGCGTTCTCCGAAAGATCGCCGTGACTTCTCGCCTCTGCGATACGCTCCACGATCTCCTGACGTTTCACGGTCTGCAAATATTTCAATTTCTCCACCGCCTCGTCATAGCCCTTTTTGGTCATAATATACTGCTGTTCAGCCATAAAAACTCCTTTCGCTCCGCCGTTTTGTATTTTTTATTTTCGTTTTTTTCGCGCAAGCCGAACGAAAAACACGCGAAAAAAGCCGCTTGATTGCGGAACGTTAAAAATCAACCGTGTCCTTTTGCTCGTCGCAAAAGGCACGGCATTTCTTATTCGATAGCTACATTATATAGTATTTTAGCGCGTTTGTCAATGCTTTTTGCGCCTTTTAACAAGAATTTCACGCGATTTTTAGCGAATTTCACGCATAAAAGCGGACATTCTGTCGAACGCCTCCGTTAAAGCGTTCATACTCGTTGCGTACGACATACGCACGTTATTTTCTCCAAACTTTCCGAACGCGCTTGCCGGTACGACCGCCACCTTTTGTTTTTTAAGCAGATTTTCCGCAAACGCCTCGCCGTCCATTCCGCTGTTTTTCACGGACGGGAACGCATAGAACGCGCCGCGTGGCTCAAAACAATGCAAGCCGATCTCCTGTAACGAGTGGAGCACGAATTTACGCCGTTTATCATACGAATCGCGCATTTCTTCTACCGTTGCGAAGTTGTCCGAAAAACCGTCTTTAAGCGCCTCGATTGCCGCGTATTGCGAGGTAATCGGCGCGCACATAATGCCGTATTGATGAATTTTGAACATCGCCTCGTCGATTTCCGCAGGCGCGCACACGTACCCCATACGCCAACCCGTCATTGCGAACGCCTTGGAAAAACCGCTGATATACACCGTGCGTTCTTTCATACCCTCGATCGTCGCAATCGTCGCGTGCTTTCTCCCGTACGTGAGCTCGGCGTAGATCTCGTCGGTGATCACGAGCAAATCGTGCTTTATAATCACTTCGGCGATTTTTTTCAGGTCGTCCTCCGTCATAATACCGCCCGTGGGGTTGTTCGGATAGGTTAAAATAATCGCTTTCGTTTTCTCCGTGATCGCCCTTTCAAGGTGCTCGGGCTTTAACACGAAATCGTCCTCTTCCAAGCACTCCACCGCGACGGGTACGCCGTCCGACATCGTTACGAGAGGGGAATAGGATACGTAGGCAGGATCGGGAATAAGCACCTCGTCGCCACGCTCCACGCACGCGCGCAGGGCAAGATCAATCGCCTCGCTACCGCCCACCGTAACGAGGATATGCTTGGGATCGTAAGAAAGCGCAAACCGCTCGTATAAATACCGCGAAATCAGCTCCAAAAGGGCAGGAATACCGCGATTGCCCGTGTACTGCGTGTAACCGCGTTGCAAAGAAGTGATCGCCGCCGAACGCACCTTCCACGGGGTTACGAAATCGGGCTCGCCTACGCCCAGCGAAATCGCGCCCTCCGTTTCTTTTACGATATCGAAAAATTTACGGATTCCGCTCGGCTGTAATAATTTCGTTTTTTGATTGACAAAACTACGCATAATTAAGCCTGTACCAAAAGGCGATAATCTTCGTCTGCTTTTTCGGTCAACGCGCCCTCGATTTTATACTTCTTCAAAATGAAATGGGTGGCGGTGGAGATCACGCCGTCAAACGTGGAAATACGCTCGGAAACGAAAC
This sequence comes from Candidatus Scatosoma sp., assembly GCA_045588875.1. Classification (GTDB taxonomy): domain Bacteria; phylum Bacillota; class Clostridia; order Christensenellales; family Borkfalkiaceae; genus Scatosoma. The sequence continues at coordinate 2,673 of JAZNEZ010000174.1, forward strand.
GGGAAACTTGTTGCAACGATTTATCCTGCACGAACACGGCGAGGTCGTAAGCGCCGCTCATAAGGTAGACCGATTTCACCTCGGGGAACGCCGCGATTTGCTTGGCAATCCCGTCGAACCCCTCTTTTTTCTTGGGCGTTACTTTCACTTCGATCAGCGCCTCCACGAGGGTATCGTCCGCCTTTTCGCTGTTGATAATGGCGGTGTATTTGACGAGCAAGCCGCTCTCTTCCATTTCCGCAATACATCCTTTCACCGTTTCTTCGTCGGTGGAGAGCATTGCCGCGATTTTCGCCGCGGAAATGCGCGCGTCGCCTGTGAGTATGCTTAAAATTTCTTTCTGCATAGTAGTCATAATATTTTTCTCCGTTTTATAGTATGTTTTCTAAAAATAAATTATCGTAGCCCAAGCTTTCCACGAAATCACGGGGGAGGAATTTCACGTGATTGAATTTCGCAAAGTTGAAAATATGCGTTTTCGTAAGCACGGGCGTGGGAATATCCAGCTCGTGGCAAATCTCCGTAAGATACTCGAAAAAATGCGAGTAGGTCAGCTTTTCGGGGTTTTCGTATACGTATTGTTTGCGGATTCTGCCCTCCGCCATTAGTTTTGCCCAAATTCTCATACACCGTATTATACACGAATTTGCGAAAAAAGTAAACCGTTTGAACGCGCTTTTTCGGCATATTCCCGTCCTTTCACGAATAGGATAAACTACTCAATTCCTTTTAAGAAAAAGCGTTTTTGACAAAAGCAGGCATTTTTCGCCCTTTTCGTCGAAATTAAGACAAGATCAAACTGCTATTATGGAGGTAACGGAAAAATGCGCCGATCGAAAAAACGTTCCCATCTAATCGCCGCTATATCCTGCGTACTCGCCGCAATAATCACGGTCGTATCCGTTGCGGTGATTGCGGTGAAAAATACGACGGAAAACGCGCAAACGGTGGGGGCAGGTACGAGTTCAACGCGGTCTTTGCCCATTTATTCGGTGGCGACGGACGAGAAAAAGCTCGCGATCAGTTTCGACTGCGCGTGGGGTGTGGAATACACCGACAAGCTCCTTGATATTATGGAAAAACACGACGTGCGCTGTACCTTTTTCGCCGTGCAGTTCTGGGTGGAAAAATATCCCGAATACGCGGAAAAGATCGTAAACGCAGGGCACGAGTTAGGCACGCACAGCCGCACGCACCCGTATATGAGTAAATTATCGGAAAGTGAGATTCGCGACGAGCTGAAAACGTCCGTGGCGGCAATCGAAAAGGCGACGGGGCAAAAAACCAACCTCTTCCGCGCGCCCTACGGCGATTACGATAATCTACTGATCGACACCGCCAAGGATATGGGTTTATACACCATTCAATGGGACGTGGATTCGCTCGATTGGAAAAATCTTTCGGCGACGGAAATCGCACTTCGGATCGTGAACGGCGCGAAAAACGGCTCGATCATACTCTGCCACAACAACGGTTTGCACACCGCCGAATCGCTCCCTTTGATTTTTTCGACTTTGAAAAACCGCGGCTACGAGTTCGTACCGATCGGGGAGCTGATTTATAAGGATAATTACACGATCGACGCAAACGGAAAACAGCACAAAAATAATTAAAAATACATTTGGAGGTTTCATTATGAACTACGTAACGGAAAAAAACAACAAGGTCTACGTGATGGGCGAAATCGTGAGCGACGCGACGTTCTCGCACGAGGTGTACGGCGAGGGATTTTACGAATTCTTCGTGCGCGTGATGCGCCTTTCGGGGCAGGCGGATATTCTGCCCGTAACCCTTTCGGAAAGACTCATTCAAGGCGGTATGCTCGGCAAGGGCAAAACGATCTGCGCGCTCGGACAATTCCGCAGCTATAACAAAATCGAAAACGGAAAGTCCCGTTTGATGCTCACGGTGTTCGTACGCGAGCTGCTCGACGAGCTCCCGAATAAAAATCCGAACAGTATACTTTTGAGCGGGTATATCTGCAAGCCGCCTGTCTATCGCACCACGCCTTTCAACCGCGAAATTGCCGACCTGCTGATCGCCGTCAATCGCGCGTATAATAAATCGGATTATATTCCCTGTATCGCGTGGGGACGGAACGCGCGGTTTGTGAAAAACCTCGGCGTGGGCGACCGTATCGCCGTTTCGGGGCGTATACAGAGCCGCGAATACCAGAAAAAGCTTTCGGATACGGATATTAAAACAATGACCGCCTACGAGGTTTCCGTTTCGAAATTAGCGGCGTTCGAGGCAGGCGAGGAATTCGATATC
>JAZNEZ010000175.1:0-7228 GCA_045588875.1 Candidatus Scatosoma sp.
CAAAAGCGCTTGAAAGGTAGTTACGATTTCCGGAGTGCTCACGTTTTCGTCGAATAACTCCTCAAATTGCATTTCTGCCTTTTGCGAAACCGTTTGACGGATATGCTTGATTTTATCCCGTACCGTGTACACGTCTTTGGGGATTTCACGGTGTTGCGGCGCTTGCTTTTTCTTACTCTCCAACCGCAACATCATTTTCGTGAACGCTTGCATAAGCCCGTCGAGCGTCATATCCGTATATTGTACCTGCACCGCGGAAAATTCTTTGTCCGGTTCTTTGAATATGTAACCGACCGTTTCCCGTTCTTTGAGCTTGTCCGCCTCTTCTTTGATCATTTTGTATTCTTCGAGGGCACGAATAAGCTCCGTTTGCGGATCGTCCTCGTCCACAGGGAAATCGTCGAAACCGTCGTCGGGAGGCGGCACGAGGCTACGCGCTTTGATATCGATAATCGTTGCCGCGATATTGAGGTATTCGCTCGCCTTTTCCATATCCAAATACGGCAACCCTTTCATATACGCAAGGAATTGCTCGGTAACTTGCGACACGAAAACGTCTTTGATTTCGATTTCTTCCTCTTTGATGAGGTGTAGCAACAAATCGAGCGGACCTTCGAAATTATCGAGTACGGTCGTGTAATCGACTTCCGTTTCGAAATTTTTTACCGAATCTACCGTCAGTTTTTCCTTTTCCATTCCTCTCTCCAAAATCCGCAATATCAAACGATACGGATATTATAGCATATTTTGCTAAAAAATGCAAGCGCCTTTTATTATTTCTTTTCAAGTCGTTGGGGAATTACGTCGTTTCGCACGAGATCGGCATACGATTGCGGACGAACGATATATTCCGCTTTTCCGTTCTTTACGAGCAGGCAGGGCGGAATCATATTCCGATTATAATTCATGGCCATAGAATAATTATAAGCACCCGTGGATAAAATCGCAAGAATATCCCCCGTTTCCGCTTTGGGCAACGCTACGTTCACCGCGATCAAATCGCCACTTTCACAGCATTTACCTGCGATGGACACGATTTCCGTGCACTCCTCTTTCGCTCTGTTTGCAAGTACGGGCGTATACTTCGATTGATATAAGGCATACCGCGGATTATCGAACATACCCCCGTCTACCGCTACGTATTTTTTCACGTTGGGTATATCCTTGATCGCTCCGACGGTATACAGAGTAATGCCTGCCTCGCCTACGATCGAACGCCCAGGCTCGATCAATAAATAAGGCAATTTCAAGCCTTTTTCCGTCGCCTTTTCCTTGACGGCATTAATTAAGGCGATCAGATATTCCGCATATCCCTCGGGGGTAATTTTTCTGTCTTCGTCCGTATACCAAATCCCGTACCCACCGCCAAGATTGAGAGTTTCGAGAATAAAGCCGTGCTTTCTCTTCATTTCCGCGGCGAAATCCATACATTTTTCCACGGCAAGCACGAACGACTGTTTTTCGAATATCTGCGAGCCGATATGGCAATGATACCCCTCTAACTGAACGTTTTCTTTGAAAAGCGCGTATAAAGTTGCCTTTTCCGCCGTTCCGTCTTGAATGGAAAATCCGAATTTACTATCCGTGGTCGCCGTTTGCACGAAAGCGTGCGTGTGCGCCTCTACCCCAGGGTTAATACGCAGTAAAATTTTCTGCACGATCCCGCGTTTTTTCGCCTCGGCGTTTATTTTGTCGATTTCCGAATACCCATCCGCAACGATACAACCGATCCTTGCGTCCAATGCCTCGCCGATTTCGTAATCGAGCTTATTATTGCCGTGCATATAAATTTTTTGAGCGGGAAATCCAGCTTGGAGAGCGGTGTAAAGCTCACCTCCCGAAACGACGTCGATTCCGATATTTTCCTCGTCGGCAATCCGATAAATCGCCTTGCACGAAAAAGCTTTCGACGCGTACAAGACCTGACCGTTTCCCCCGTAATACTCGTTGATCGTATCACGGTAAACGCGCATCATTTTACGGATATACGTTTCGTCGAAAACGTAAAGCGGCGTGCCGTACTCTTTCGCCAGCTCCACGCAATCCGCGCCGCCGATTTCCAAATGTCCCTTTTCGTTTATCTTTAACGTTTCTCTCTCGTACATACGTTTCCTCTATCAAATGAAGTTATCAATATTTTATCAAATTTAACGATAAAAAGCAAGGGTAGAGCGGTATCTTTTTAGTAAAAATCCGTCTTTGCGTTGATTTTTTTCGCAAAAACGGATTTTTATAACGATTTTATGATTTATCTAGCAGTCCAATCTCTTGCCACGTCGCGCATACGGTCGAAAAAGTTTGCTTTTACAATCGCATCGTTTGTGATAAGCGCCACTCTATCCACTTCCACATTGTCTTTGTATACGACGAGTTCCCCTGCTTTCGTACCCTTTTGTAAAGGCGCGCGCAAGGCATTCAAATGCGTTTCCACCGTGATATTCGCCTTTTCCCCACGTTTGGTAAAGGCATACGCAGAACGCTCGGGACATACTTCTACCGTTTTTATCTTTCCACCGTTGACAATCGCCGTTTTTTGCAAAGGAATGTTCGCCTCCGCAATTGGCGACATCACGTAATTTGCAAAGGCGTAATCGAACATAGAACGTACGTCGTCAAAACGGTTTTGACTCGTTTCTTCTCCGATTACCACCGAAATAATACGCATATTATTACGTATCGCCGTTGCCGCAAGACAAAATCCGGCCTGATTCGTAAAGCCCGTTTTACCCCCGTCGCAACCGTCGTAAAAACGAACGAGTTTATTTGTGTTCGTTATTTCCGTGTACCGCCCTTTCGGATGCAAAAATTTGTCCATCCAGACCTTACCGAATTGAAAATATTCCTCGTGTTGCAACAGCTCTTTGAGCATAATAGCAACGTCTTTTGCACACGAATATTGCGGATCTTTCGGCAATCCCGTACAATTCGCAAAAAGCGTGTCGTGCGCACCCAAAGCCTTGGCTTTTTCATTCATTTTATCGGTGAAAGCCGTTTCGTTTCCTGCAATACGCTCCGCAAGTGCCACGCAACTGTCGTTTGCCGAGCACACTACGATACTTTTAATCAACTCTTTCACGGGATATTTCGCATTCGCTTCCAAAAATACCTGCGAACCGCCCATCGACGCCGCGCGCTCGCTGATCATAATCTCCTCTTTCATATCCATTGCCCCCGATTTTATCGCGTCAAAAGATAAAATCAAGGTCATAATTTTACACATACTCGCAATCGGCAAATGCTCCCGTTCGTTTTGCATATAAATAGGCGTTCCCGTCGCGTAATCGGTCAAATACGCAGATTTCGCTTTAATTTGTAAATTTACGGTGCTTTCCGACGCCGTTTCCACTTCCGCAAACGTTTCTATTGCCGTATTTTCTAACGCTTTTGTGGCTATAACCCCGTTTTTTAACGTGCCCATCGCGCCGAATAGCAACGCGCTACCGAGCAATATTCCTGCTATCTTTTTCATAATTTACCCCTCCAAGTCATAATTTCTGTCTGACATTTCAAATCTATTATGCCACGCATAATAATTATGTGTGGCATAATTTTCGTTTATTCACGCAACATCGTTTGAATATCGATCCCGTAACCACGCGTGGGATCATTCAAAAATACGTGTGTGATCGCCCCTATCAATTTGCCGTTTTGTATAATAGGACTACCGCTCATACCCTGCACGATACCGCCCGTTTCCGATATCAATTCGTCATCCGTAATTTTTATTACGTAATTTTTATTTTCCTTATTGCCTTTATCCACTTTCACGATTTCAATTTCGTATTTTTGCGGCGTTACGCCGTTCACCGTGGAATAAATATAGGCATTGCCGAGCGTTACGTCTTGCGAGCTCGCCACGGCGCGCATAAGCTCGCTCGTTTCAAATTCCTCGGATATTTGCCCGAAAATGCCGCAATCGCAAAGCTTTTCCGCTTTTCCGAGCGTTTTATTGCTCATAAACATACCGCGCAATTCACCTGCACGACCGCGCACGCCTTTGCTTACGCCGATAATACTGCATCCGTAAACGACGCCGTCTGAAATTTGCAACTCTTCTTTGTCATCTCCGACGACGGAATGGCCGAGCGAACCGAAACGGCCGTTGTTTTTATCAATATACGTAACCGTGCCGATCCCCGAAACACTATCCCGAGCAAGCACGCCGATCTTATAACGCTCGGTTACTTTATCTTTTACAGGCGAAAGAGAAACGGTTAAAACTTCTTTTTGGCGTTTAATTTCTAATTCGATCTTCTTACCACAGCTTTTATCCACGATTTCGTTTAATTGCGCGATCGTTTGTACGCGTATGCCACCAACTTTCAAAATTTTATCTCCTGCGCGAAGTCCTGCGCTTAATGCAGGCGAAACCACGCCGTTATCCGTCATAACCTCGCACATACCGATAATTTGCGCATTTCCCGATTTCAGCGTGAAACCAGCCGACATACCGCCTACGTACACCTCGCTCGCGCTTGCGGCAGTCGCTGAAACCACCTTTCCAAAGCAACCAAACGTCAACGCGAAGGACGACAACGCCCCTAATACAAAAAAACTCAATTTGCGCATACTTCCCTCCGTTAAAAGGTAATTTGCGCAAATCGAGCGTTTCTATTCTGATTATTCGGTTAAAAAAGTAAAAATGAAAGTATCAAGAAATGGAATTTTTGTATTCTTTTGCCTGATTTAATAACTCTTCCGCGTGCTTTAACGCATATTCGTCGCCGTCGTTGCCACCGAGCAAACGGACAATTTCCAAAAGCTTTGTTTTATCATTCAACGCGTGCACCTGCGTAACGGTCTTTCCTCGTTCTTCACGCTTTTCGATAAGGTATTCGTTATCGCTCATTGCGGCAATTTGCGCAAGATGCGAAACGGCTATAATCTGCGTGTTTTTAGCAATCCTCGCCAACTTTTCCCCAACGACTTTCGCCGTCTTACCGCTAATCCCCGCGTCGATCTCGTCAAAAACGTACGTGGAAATCTCGTTTACGTCGGAAAGCTGCGTTTTGATCGCCAACATAAACCGACTCATTTCACCGCCACTGATAATTTTTCCAAGCGGTTTCATAGGCTCGCCTGCATTCGCGGAGAATAAAAAGGTGATATCGTCCAAGCCGTTTTGCGTCGCCTGCGGCGCGTCCGTTTCCGTATATTCCTTAAATTCAATCGCAAACTGCGCGTGCGCAATATTTAACGTTTTAAGCTCCTCCGTAACGCGCGCACAGAACGCTTTGCCACAAGTTTTTCGTAGCTCCGTGATCCCACAGCATACTTTGTAGATTTCGTTTAACGTTTTATTCTTTTCTTCGGTCAACGCGGCGTATTGCCCCTCGCAATCGGACAATAATTCGTATTCCTCACGAATACCCGTCAAATATTCGTCTATTTCCCTTTTATTTGCGCCGTATTTACGCTTTAACGACCGAATCGTATCCAAGCGCGTTTCCGTTTCTTCCGCCTCGTTTTCATCAAAATACAGCTCGTTTCCCAAATCGGATAAAGTTTCCGCAATGTCATCCGCGTCAATCGCAAGCGTTTCTAATTTTTCGTAAACCTCGGCATACGCATTATCGATCTTGGAAACGGTGGAAACCGCGCGACTTGCCGCGCGTAAGCCGTCTAAAACGCCCTGCTCGCCCGAAAGCACTTGCGACGCCTCGCGCACGGCAGAAATAATTTTTTCAAGGTTATTCATTTTATTGCGTTTTGCAAGTAGCTCTTCTTCCTCACCGTCCTGCAAGCCAACCGTTTCGATTTCTTCGATCTGGAACGCAAGCACGTCCAAACGCCTACCACGCTCCTTTTCATCACCGCCAAGTAGCGCAATACGTTCTTCTATACTACAGTTTTGTTGCAAGAGGTCGCGAAGTTTTTCTTTTTGTAGAAAAAGCTTTTCTCCGACTACGTTATCGAGCACCTTTAATTGATTGCTTTCCTTTAATAAGAAGAAATGCTCGCTCTGTCCGTGCACGTCCACCAAGGAATCGGTTACCTTTCTAAGCATCGCCGCGGTAACGGTGTTGCCGTTGATTTTGATAGCGTTTTTGCCGTTTTCGGAAAATCGACGGGAAATAATAATTTCCCCCTCCGATTCGATATCCATTTCTTTCAAGGTTTGAATGGACTTTGACGTTTCCGAAACGAAAAATTCCGCTTTCACCATACAATCCGTTTCACCGTAACGGATCATAGAACGATCGGCTTTTGCCCCCAAAACGAAATTAACGGAATCAAGGATTACCGATTTCCCTGCGCCCGTTTCCCCCGAAAGTACGTTCAGTCCCTCGCCGAACGTTATTTCCGCATTCTCGATCAATGCCACGTTTTTAATGGTGAGTTTTGATAACATAACAAATACGCCTAATTTATACCGTTCTCATAAAGCCGTTGATTTTTTCCACGACCGCCCCTGCGCTTTCATCACTGTCGCAAACGATCAAAAGCGTGTCGTCGCCGGCAACCGAACCGACGACTTCCATATAATTCAACTTATCCACCACAGCGCCTGCGTTCGCGCCGTTACCCGTCAGCGTTTTTACTACAACGAGATTTTTGGCGGCTTTGACGGATACTACGCAGTCGCGGAATAAGCTTTTCATTTTTGGTGAAATTTCACTTTCCCCGTCGTTGATATACGCATAGCGGTATTTTTTCTCAATCCCCGACACCTTAAAAAGGTGTAAATCGCGGATATCGCGAGAAATCGTGGCTTGCGTTACCACGAGATTGAGCGCGTTAAGTTCCGCGCAAAGTTCTTCCTGCGTTTCAATTTCCTTTTTTGAAATGATCTCTAAAATTTTTGCGTGCCTTGCCGAGCGTAACATTTTCCCTCTCCTTTTCTTTTGATATATCGTCGTACTCTTATTCGTTCAATTTATTTCTTACCTTTGCAAAAAAGTCAGAATTTTCCCGAACGGGAAAATCTGCCGTAAAGGGCGCTTTCTTCACAAAAATAGTCGTATTTTCGGGTAAGCTTGCCACCGCAAACCCGTCTATGGAAACCACTGCGTCCCCTCGAATAATACGAAACGCAAACTCTTCCGTATCCGAAAACACGATCGGGCGCGTACGCATCGAAAAAGCGCAAATGGGCGTCAGCATAAATACGGGCACTTCGGGGGTTAAAATCGCACCGCCTGCCGAAACCGAATACGCCGTTGCCCCGGTGGGCGTACAAAGCAATACCCCCTCGCCCGAAACAACGTCCTGCCCCCCCTTAGACGTA
>JAZNEZ010000176.1:0-1971 GCA_045588875.1 Candidatus Scatosoma sp.
GTACGTGAAAAAGGGGGGCGCGCTTTATTATTCGACCTGCTCGCTGTTCGAGTGCGAAAACGATAAAATCGTGGGAGCATTTTTGCAAACACACCCCGAGTATTGCGTGGAAGAAATCAATAGTCCGCTTGCACACGATAAGAAAAAATTCGGCTTACAGTTTTTGCCCGATACCGCTTTCGGCGCAGGGTTTTATATTTGTAAAATGAGGAAACAATGAAAAAGATACTACAAGACTTATCCTTTGCGGAAGTGGAAACGCTCGTACTTAGTATGGGAGAAAAGAAATTCCGAGCCAAACAGCTGTTCGAGGGACTGACGCAGGGCAAAGCGATCTCTGCGATTACTTCTCTTTCCAAAGACTTCAAGGCGCGGCTGTTGGAGGAATACGAGGACGCGCCCGTAAGAATCAAAGAAACGTACTATTCTTCGGACGGTACGGAAAAATACCTCTTCGAGCTTGCCGACGGCAATATCGTGGAGGGGGTTTTAATGAAATATAAATACGGTTTTACACAATGCATATCCACGCAGGTAGGTTGTAGAATGGGCTGTAAATTTTGCGCCTCTACCTTGAACGGTTTGGTGCGTAATATGACCGCGGGGGAAATTTTGTCGCAGATACTTATCGTCAACGCCCTGCATAAAGGGGACGCGTTAGGCAAAGGCGACGAGGCGAGGGCGGTTACGAACGTGGTGCTTATGGGTAGTGGCGAGCCGCTGGATAACTACGAGCAAACGGTGAAATTTTTGCGAAACGTAACGGCGGAAGAGGGGGTGCGTATCAGCGCGCGGAATATCTCCCTTTCCACGTGTGGAATCGTGCCGAAAATGTATCAATTCGCAGACGAGGGGATTCCGCTCAATTTAACCGTTTCCCTACACGCGACCGACGATATCGCGCGCGCACGGACAATGCCCGTTGCCAAGGCTTATAAAATCGAAGATATCTTAAAAGCTTGCGATTATTACTTTCAAAAAACGGGCAGACGGTATTATTTCGAATATACGCTTATCGAGGGGGAGAATTGCGACGAGGCGCATGCAGACGCGCTTATCAAGCTACTCAAAGGCAAGCCCTGCCACGTAAATTTGATTCGGCTCAACGAAGTGAAAGAGCGAAATCTTAAAGCCTTGGACGATAAATCGGCGTATCGGTTTTTGGGAAAATTAGAAAAGGGCGGCTTGTCGGCAACGCTACGGCGACAAATCGGCGTAGATATCGGCGGCGCTTGCGGACAACTCCGCGCAAACTATTTGGAAAAAGAGGAGAAGAAAAATGGATAATCCTATTTTGGCGCTTATAGCAGGTTTTATCGCGATGGTATTCGTGATTCTTTCTTATTTCGTAAAAAATAAAAGCCTGTATCTTGTGTTTCAGGCTTTGTGTATCACGTTTTTGGTGGTTTCGTATTTCTTCACGGTGCAGTTTTTCGCAATGATCGGCGTTACGATCGGGCTTATCCGCACGCTCGTCTTTTTCGCGTATGAGAGAAAGGATAAGGACGCGCCGCTTTGGGTGGCGTTTTTGCTGGCGGCGGCAACGCTGACCTCTTATTTCGTCGTCAATTACGGCATACTCAAAACGGCGCAACCGCTCGACGTGCTTTGTCTTTTGGCACTTGTGATGTATGTGTTCATCTTCCGCATACGAAACTTAAAAATCGTGCGCTTTACGATGCTTGTGCCCACGATACTCTCCATTCTATTCAACACACTCACGCACGCGGCGCTCTTCGTTTCCCTTTCTTACATATTCGAGTTGACCGCAGACGTAGTATCTATTTTCCGATATCATATTCTGCCCACGCATAAAGAGGAAAAGGAAGAAAAATAACCACAAAAAGCCGACGCGTGTTTCAACGCGTCTTCTTTGTTGTTTTCAGTTAAAGTTCGTAGAGAAAGAAATCAGTCAGCTTTTTTAAGCGTTCTGATGCATCTTGCGCAAACGTAACCGTTGGTTTCCTTTCC
>JAZNEZ010000177.1:0-2876 GCA_045588875.1 Candidatus Scatosoma sp.
TGTCGGAATATATAATCGGTATTGATCTTGGCGGTATGAGCGCAAAAAGCGGTTTGTTTTCGTTGGAGGGCAAATTACTTTGCGAGGATAGAATTGCAACGAGCGTGGACGACGGCTTTGTCGGTACGCTCGAAAAACTTGATTTTTTGGCAAGAAACACAGCGAAAAAGGGAGAGATTGATTTTAACGACGTGAAAGCAATCGGCGTCGGCGCACCAGGGGTAGTGGACAGCAATCGCGGCGTTATACTCCGTTGGACGAACTACCGTTGGAACGACGTGCCGTTTACCGATAAATTATCCGCGTTAACGGGCAAACCTGTGTTCGTGTCTAACGACGCAAATACGGCGGCGCTCGGCGAGGCAAGATTTGGCGCGACGGCGAAATATCAAAGCAGTATTCTGCTGACGATCGGTACAGGCGTAGGCGGTGGTATGGTATTTGACGGTAAACTTATCGAGGGTTACCAAAGCGCAGGCGCGGAGCTTGGACATATTACCATCCGCGAGGGCGGTTTGCCGTGTGCTTGCGGTCGTCGCGGCTGTTATGAAAAGTATGCCTCGGCAACGGCGTTGATACAGCAAACGCGCCACGCTATGGTAGAAGACTTGAACAGCTATATGTGGACGGTGGCCGAGGGCAAGATCGAGAACGTAAACGGCAGAACGGCGTTTATTGCCGCGGAAAAGGGTGACCAAACGGCGAAAAAGGTGATCGAGCAATTCGTTTCCTATTTATCGGAGGGCGTTGCCGACTTCGTCAATATCCTGCGTCCCGAGGCGATCGTGCTCGGCGGTGGAATCGCAAACGAGGGAGAGGCGTTGTTTGAGCCGCTGCGTAAAGCGGTCGACGCTAGAACGTATATTGCTATGGATATCGTGCCTTTGAAGATCGTAGGCGCAAAGCTTGGCAACCGTGCCGGAATTTACGGCGCATACTGTATTGCAAAAGGAAAAATTGCAAATACTGCCGATTGATGAAAGGAGAAGATTTAATTTTTTATCAAATTTATCCGCGCAGTTTTTGCGACGGAAATGGCGACGGCGAGGGAGATATTCAAGGGATATTATCCAAGATTGAGTATCTGAAAACGTTGGGCGTGAACGCCGTGTGGTTTTCTCCTTGTTTTGAAAGTCCTAACAAAGATAACGGCTATGATATTGCCGATTATCGTAATATTTCACCGAAATTCGGTACGCTTGCGGAGTTTGAAAATCTACTCCGCATTTTTCACGAGAACGGTATAAAGGTTGTGCTTGATTTCGTGGCGAACCATACTTCGACGGAGCACGAGTGGTTTCAAAAATCGCGCGAAAGCAAAGATAATCCTTATCGCGATTATTATATTTGGCGTAAAACGCCGCCAAACGGTTGGCAAAGTATATTCGGCGGTAGTGCTTGGCAGTACGACGAAAAAACGGAAGAATACTATTTGCACTCGTTCGCCGTGGAGCAGGCAGATCTCAACTGGGATAACCCGAAAGTTCGCGAAGAAATGAAAGCGGTGGTGGATTTTTGGATCGATAAAGGGGTAGACGGTTTTCGTTGCGACGTTTTGGATATGATTTCAAAAGACTTTGAGAAAAATCAAAACGGAAACGGTTCGAAATTACACGAATATATCCGCGAAATTTTCGGGCGAGAAGAAACAAGAAATATTTTCACCGTCGGGGAATGCTGGGGCTCGACGCCGGAAAACGTACGTTTATTTTGCGAGCCTAAGCGCCGAGAGCTTACTACGGTGTTCAACTTTCACCATTTATGCGTCGAAAACGGGCGTTTTAACGCAAGAAAACCTGATTTACGAGAAGTTCTTCAAAGATTTTCCTCTTGGCAGGAATTAACGCAAAAACTCGGCTTAACGGCGACGGTATTTTTGGAAAATCACGATCAGCCTCGGAGCGTGAGTCGTTTCGGGGACGAAAATACTTTCCGCTATGAAAGCTCTACGGCGCTTGGCGGTATGGTACTTTTGCATCGCGGCGTACCGTTTATCTATCAGGGCGAGGAAATCGGTATGATCAATTCCTCACATACGAATATATCTGAATTTCGGGATATAGAAAGCTTGAATTATTATCAAGCGAATATAGATAAAATGTCCGCAGAGGAATTGATAAAAGATATAAACGCCAACGGACGGGATAATGCAAGGCATATGATCCCGTGGAACGGTCAAACTGTAAAAAGCTGGCAGGGCGACTATGCATATAGAACGCAGCTCAACGTAGAAAAGGATTTATTTGCCGAGAAATCGGTTTTTGCATTTTATAAAAAGTTGATCGAACTCCGTAAAACACAGCCTTGCTTAACCAAAGGGGAATACCGCCTTATGGAGTTAACGGAAAATTATTACGCGTTTGAGCGTTGCTATGCAAACGAGAATATCTCCGTGATCTTTAATTTTGAAAAGCCGTCGGTATATTCAAGCGAAATCAAAGGCGAAATACTTTTGAATAATTATGAACAGGTTACTAACGTTTTACAGTCTTATCAAATCATCGTATATAAAAAATCTTCGAGGTAAATACCCCGAAGATTTTTTGATTAAAGCGTTTCTACGTTGATGAGGTTGGAGTTGCCACTCTTACCGTTCGGCGTACCGCCCGTGATTACGATAACGTCGCCCTTTTTGGCAAGACCGCTTTTTAGGGTGGTTTGTTTGGCAAAATAGAAGAGTATGTCCACTGACGTATATTCCTCAGCCATAGCAGGAAGAACCCCCCAACTTAATGCAAGCTGTCGATAGGCGTGAATATCCGTGGTGATACCCAAAATATTGATATTCGGGCGGAAACGGGAAACCATACGCGCCGTTGCGCCCGTGCGCGTGCATACGACGATCGCCTTTGCGTTCAAGTCTTTGGCGAGGGTTG
>JAZNEZ010000178.1:0-1981 GCA_045588875.1 Candidatus Scatosoma sp.
CGATGTGAAAGTGGTTACGCTTACAATTCGCGCGATAGCATATTTTCATAAAACCGTGCAAGGTTTCTTAACCGCAATCAAGAACTTTACGCCCGAACAACGGGAGAGGTACTGTAAATTGCTCGTCGCGGAGTATCAACAGTTTCAAGAAATCGCCGTCGAGATAGACGGTTGATTATAAGGACAGCGCGGAAAAGCGTGTCTGGGGAGCGCAAGACTGCCGAGCAGGTGGAACGACATCCAACGGCAGGGCTACGCAGGCGGTTGACAGCCGCCTATATGGGGCAAAAGGACAAACGTCGGTTCGACTCCGACTGCCCCAACAAAATACACTTTAAGGAGGCTTATATGGCTATCTATCAACCCTCACAGGAAACGTTCAATAACCAGCGTTTCTCGGCAATTCTTTACGGTGCACCGGGCGTGGGTAAAACTACCCTTGCTTGTTCCGCACCAAACCCCATCCTTATCGACCTTGATAAGGGCATTCAGCGTATCCGCGCACAACACCGTCCACCGTTCTCTCGGGTAAGCACGTACGAAGAACTTCTCGAAGACCTTAAAAGCGACGAGCTGAAAGCGTTTGATACCATCGTTATCGACACGGGCGGCGCACTTGTAACGCTTTTACAGGACTACGTAATGCGTAAGGATCCCGTGAACAAGACGAAATCAGGCTCGATATCGCAAAAAGGCTACGGCGCGGTAAAACTTGAATTTGCTGCCCTTACCAATCGTTTCAAGACGGTGTACGACAAGAACATTATCTATGTGTTCCACTCCCTCGAAGAGAAAAACAAAGACGGTATCGCTATTCAGCGTTTGCTCTGCGAGGGTAGTGCGAAGAATATCGTATGGCAACCCTGCGATTTCGGTGGCTATGTTTATATGAACGGCGACCAGCGTATGATCGGATTTACCCCGACGGACGAGTATTTCGCGAAAGGGTGCTACGGTATCAGCGGAGTACGCAAGATTGCAACCTTGGGCGATGAGGACAAGAACGATTACATCACGCGACTGTTTGCGGAAGCGAACGCGAACATCGCCAAGGACAACGATTTCTTCAAGGCAGAACGCGAAGGATACGAAGCGGTGATGGAACAGGGCAAGAAACTGATCGAGAGCTGGACCAAGCCTGAACAGTTTACAAGTGGCGCGACGGAGCTTGGGAAACTTTCCCATAAACTGACATCACTCGTTGAATTAAGGGCTATCTACAAAGAACGTGTTACCGCACTCGGCTTTGTGTGGTCTCGTGAAAAGAAAGCGTACGTAGAGCCACCCAAGGAACAGCCTGCCGAAGAAAAGGCAGAGCAACCCGAACCGAAGAAGAAAGGGCGTGCGCTTGCCGACGACATTCTCAACGGATTGGGCGTAAAGGGCGCAGAAACGGACGATAGCGCAACGAAGCCCGACACGGCGACCGCCAAATCGACGGACGACGAAACCGCCGAAAAAACGGCAAAGAAAACCGTTTTCAGCGAGGTGGACGAGTAATGAACGAACCGCGTTATCTCATAACGCAATCTCTCCTTTCCGCGTGGATGTATCAATACAACTGCGCGGAGGGGTACGAGGAAAGCGCGAGAGAAGAATTTTTGAAAACGCTCCGAAAAGAGCCGTGCGAGCAAAATGAAATGATGTTGCGCGGTATCTCGTTCGAGGACGCCGTTTACGAAATGATACGGGGCGACGACCAACCTGCATATGAGCATTGCGAAACCTACGCCAAGCGCAGCAAGGACAAGGAATTCAAGTGCATTGTGGAAATGGCGAAGATAATGCAGGGCGGTACGTACCAAGTATCTGCATATAAGGACAAGACCATTATGGGCATACGGTTCTTATTGATGGCAAAGTGCGACTGGGTAAAGGCAGGGGAAATCCTTGACTGTAAGCGCGTAAAAGAATACAAGGATGTAGGCAAGTATCTGAACTCCGTGCAACACCCGATGTATCTCGAAGTTATCCCGACCGC
>JAZNEZ010000179.1:0-5392 GCA_045588875.1 Candidatus Scatosoma sp.
CCGCTTGGCCTCCGACTTCCCAAGCTCGGTCAATATCTTTTCCGCGATTTCCCCGTCAAACGGCGTTCCGTAGTTAAAATCCCAAGCGACTTCGTTGAAACAGTTTTTGCAACGGTGCGTACAGCCCGAAACGAACAGAGAAATACGTACCCCCTCGCCGTTCGCGATATCCGTCCATTTGATGGTTGCGTAGTTCATATTCCGTCCTCTTACAAGTGAAGAACGCGATCTTTGATTTCCTGCGTTCTACCCTGATTCCAGTACTGCGTACCGATATAACCGCAGGTACGACGCGCAACGTTCATTTTTGCTTGGTCTTGATTTTTACAGCACGGACATTCCCAAATCAATTTACCCGACTCGTCCGTTTGAATTTGGATTTCCCCGTCAAAGCCACAAACCTGACAATAATCGCTCTTGGTATTGAGCTCGGCGTACATAATATTCTCGTAAATAAATTTCATTACCGAAAGCACCGCGGGGATATTGTTCTGCATATTCGGAACTTCCACGTAGCTGATCGCCCCCCCAGGGGAAAGCTGTTGAAATTCACTTTCGAATTTGAGTTTAGTAAACGCGTCGATTTGCTCGCTTACGTGCACGTGATAGCTGTTGGTAATATAATTTTTATCCGTAACCCCAGGGATCACGCCGAAACGCTTTTGCAAACACTTGGAGAATTTATACGTGGTGCTTTCCAGTGGCGTGCCATACAGCGAGAAATCGATATTCTCTTTCGCTTTCCACTCTTTACAACGATCGTTCATATGTTGCATTACCGCAAGTGCGGACGGTTTCGCGTCCTCGTCCGTGTGCGACTTGCCCGTCATATGTTTCACGCATTCGTAAAGCCCTGCATAGCCGAGCGAAATCGTGGAATATCCACCGAACAAAAGCTTATCGATCGTTTCGCCCTTTTGCAGTCTTGCCAAAGCGCCGTACTGCCAAAGAATAGGCGCCGCGTCCGAAAGCGTACCCATCAAGCGGTTATGCCGATACATAAGCGCGCGATAACAAAGCTCCAAACGCTCGTCGAAAATTTCCCAGAACTTCGCCTCGTCGCGCCCCGAAGAAAGCGCCACGTCCACGAGGTTGATGGTAACCACGCCTTGATTGAATCTGCCGTAATATTTCGGCTTACCGTTTTCGTCGACGTACGGCGTTAAGAAACTTCTGCATCCCATACAGGTATAACAATGCCCCTCGCCGTTTTTATCCACTTTATATTCGAGCATTTTCTTCTCGGAAATGTAATCGGGCACCATACGCTTTGCCGTACATTTTGCCGCAAGCTCGGTAAGATACCAATATTTTTGATCCTCGGAAATATTATCCGGTTCAAGTACGTAAATGAGCTTGGGGAACGCAGGCGTAATCCAAACGCCCGATTCGTTTTTAACCCCTTTAATACGTTGATTGAGCGTTTCCTCGATAATCATTGCAAGATCGGCTTTTTCCTGCTCGTTACGCGCCTCGTTGAGGTACATAAACACCGTAACGAAAGGCGCTTGCCCGTTCGTCGTCAAAAGCGTTACCACTTGATACTGAATGGTTTGAATCCCCCTGCGGATCTCGTCGCGAAGACGCTTTTCCGCAATTTCAATCACCTGCTCTTGCGTTACGCTCACGCCCGAAAGCTCTTCCGCAACCTCTTTGCGGATTTTTTTACGGCTGATATCCAC
Source organism: Candidatus Scatosoma sp. (assembly GCA_045588875.1). GTDB lineage: Bacteria > Bacillota > Clostridia > Christensenellales > Borkfalkiaceae > Scatosoma. The sequence continues at coordinate 1,683 of JAZNEZ010000179.1, forward strand.
GAACGGCGCAAGATGCGTTAACGAAATACTCTGACCGCCGTATTGATTAGACGCTACCTGCGCAATAATCTGCGTGGCGATATTACAAGCAGTGGAAAAGCTGTGTGGCTTTTCGATAAGCGTACCCGAAATAACCGTTCCGTTTTGGAGCATATCCTCCAAGTTAACGAGGTCGCAATTATGCATATGTTGCGCAAAATAGTCCGCGTCGTGGAAATGAATCAAGCCTTGATCGTGCGCCGCTACGATATCGTCGGGCAATAAAATTCGGCGCGTTAAATCCTTGGAAACTTCCCCTGCCATATAATCGCGTTGAACGCTGTTTACCGTGGGATTTTTGTTGGAATTTTCCTGCTTGACTTCCTCGTTATTGCACTCAATGAGCGTCAAAATCTGTGCGTCCGTGGTATTCGATTTACGCACGAGGGCACGACTATAACGATAGGTGATGTATTTACGAGCCAAAACGAACGCCTTCATATCCATCAGGCGGTTTTCAACCATATCTTGCACTTCTTCTACGTGCGCGGAACGCGCCATTTTTTGGCATTCCTCTTCCACTGCGCCTGCTATCCCTACGATCTCCATTTCGGAAATACGCGCAGACTCCACCACTTCCTTGTTTGCTTTACGAACGGCGGCTACGATTTTTTCCTTATCAAATATTACTTCCTGCCCACTTCTCTTAATGATTTTCATTCCGATCTCCTCCTTACGAACGTTTCCTTTTCCCTAAAAGTCGTCGTCTTTATCGTCTGTTCATATACAATATCTTGCGTTCGTTTGCTATTTTTTAATACAATATATTGTATTTTATTTTTTACCGTGCCTTAATATTATACCACATATTGTGGTAAAGTCAAGCGACTGAACACAAAATGTGGTATAGAAAAAACTTATAGTTAATTTTTTAATAAAGCTGTAAAAAATAGGGCAACGCCTTGATAAATCTGCGTTATTTTACGTTTTTATAAAATAGAAATATTTGAAAATAAAATAGTTTCAGATTTTTAAGCCTATTTTGGCAATAAATTCCTCGAAAGAGTCTGCTTGGAATAGCTGTTCAAGCAGTGCGTTTTCCCCGTGCGTAGGTAAAAAATCTCGACAAACGCCGTCGCGAAGGCAATCGATCGGATCGGCGATCGAAAAGCCACCGCGCTGGGTGCGGGAGTGTAAAAGGTCGATCGCAGGGTATATCCTTTGCATAGCAAGCGTTTCGCTCAAACGTATTTCAAGATTTGCCAACGCGCAAAGCTCGGAAGCAATCAAATCGTCCGTGGGGTTGCCCGTCGCCGTGGAAACGCAACCGACGATCGTCAGCGAACCGTCCTTTTCAAAACAACGCGCCGCGCCGAAATATTTACGCAAATATTGCAACGTTTTGCTTTCCAAGCCCCCTGCCAACATTTTTCCACCTGCGGATTCCTCCGTATCGTTATAAGCGCGTGCCAAAGCGTTAAAGGAATCGACGAGTAAAAGTACGTTCCTACCGCTTTCCGCATACCGTTTTGCGCGTTTTAATAAAAAGTTCGCCGCAAACACCTGTCTTTCCGGTTCGTCGTCGTACGTCGTGTACACGAAACGATCGCTTTGGACTGCCTTTCTGAACTGTCCGACGGTTTCTGGCGATTGCGCGTTCAACAATACGAATACGGTCAAATTGCGATCGGCTTGTTTCGCCGCTTTCGCCATTTCAAAAATTAAACTCGTTTTTCCAGCTTTGGGCAAAGACAAAACGCAACCGCGTTGCCCTTTATAAACGGGGATTAGCCAACGCAGATATTTTGCGGTAACGCTATTCGACGCCTCTTTATCGTAAAATTCAATAGCTTTTTGTGGATAACACGCCGTTTTTTCTTCAAATTTTCCACGGCGCAACGTGCCGACAGCTACTTCGTTCACCGCAAGGATCTTATCGGCGATATATATTTTTTCGCCTTTTTTGGTATAGCAAGAAACGACGTCCCCCTCGCGCAGATCGTATTCGCGGATCAAATCGATCGGTACGACGATTTGCTTTGCATTATCCACGCAATTTAGAGGCAATAAGCAAGAAACGCCCCCAAGTGTTTCCAACTGCCCTACTTCCACGGGTTTGGTGGTTTTTTCTTGAAATTCTTCGATTTCGTTCGCGTTGTCCGATTCAAAGCGCAACACGAATTTATTGTTTTTGATATATTCCTCGTATTGTTTGCTAAATTCCGTCGTAGTAGCCGTTTTTCCGCCCCCCAAGTAGGAAACGCGCAAATCTTCCATTCTTTCGATCACTTCCGGATTCACGTAATCATTCTTCAAAGGTGCGCCGCGCTTACTTTGTTCTATGGGCGCAGTTTCGCCCGTCAACACGGAAAGAATATCCTCGATCAATTCGTTTTTCTTTTTCGTCGTAGACTTCGCCACACCGATCATTCGCCCGTACGCGCGCAATCCGTCTATCCCCAAAGACGAAAGATATTCCCTGCATTTATACTTGTATTCTTTCAATGCGTTTTCGTTCATACTATTCCTCTTATTGCAGCTTTGCGTGTAAGCGCAATTTCATTTCCTGTCTTTCTTTGCCGATAATCAGATCGTAATGCAAAACGGCGAGCACGGAATCCTTACCGAGCGAATACGCCACTTTATAAGCGTACGCTTGTATTTCCCCTTGCGAATTACCTAAACCGATCCCGCCTTGTGTGATTTCTCCGCTTTTGAGTTTTAACGACAATGCGTAATCGCCGCGTCGCTCTATTTTGGCTACGCCGTTTTCAAACACGACGGATACCTCGGCGTTTTCCTCGTGATATACGAGGGTTGCGGAAAGCGACGTTAAGAGCATTTCCCCCTCTCGTACCGTCTGCGTTTCACACCCGTCTACCGTCGTATTGATAACAATTCGGCAAGCCTGCATTTTTTCTTTTTCGACCATTTTCGACATTATTATAACAGATATTTTATAAAAAGTAAACTTAATTTTGTAAAATATTCAAAAATACTTTTCAATCGTTACCGCGTTTGATCGTTTCTCGAATCAAACGACCCTCGCGTAATATTTCCGAAAGCTTTGTATCATCCTCGTTCACGAGCGCATCGCGGTAAGCGGAAAGATTATCGATCAAACCGTTCAATTCGTTGATAATATTCTTGCGGTTATGCGCGTATAACGGCGTCCAAACCTGTTCGTCTACGCCGGCAATTCTCGTCATATCCTGAAAGCTACCGCCCGTAAAGCCGTCGCAACCGCGTACTTGCGGACTTTTCACGTAAGCGTTGGATACGATATGCGCAAGCTGGGAAGTCAGCGCGATTTTTTGATCGTGCATTTCCGCACTACACTCCACGATTCTGCCAAATCCCATAGCCGCGGCGTATTCTTTTACCTCTTCAACGTCCGCTTTTTGCGTTTGCTCTGCAAGCGTGATAATCAAATTTGCGTTATGAAATAACGACGGCGAGGCAGAGGCGATTCCCGAGGTTTCCTTGCCTGCCATCGGATGAATGCCCACGTAGCGATAATTACGTTTTTGCTGATACACCGCTTTTTCGGGCTCGACTTTCACACCGCATATATCCATAACGAGCGCGCCGTTTTTGAATTTACCGTTTTTCAAATACTCGATCGTAGCGCGCGGAGGTACGGCGATAAAGACCACGTCGTAATCGGCGATATTCGTGCCTTTTGCGTGAATATAACCTGCGTTTAACGCGTATTGTACGGACGCTTCGCT
>JAZNEZ010000180.1:0-1549 GCA_045588875.1 Candidatus Scatosoma sp.
GTGTTTTATGTTACGCCTACGAGAATTACGATTAGAGAACGAAAAAACTCAAGAGGAAATGGCAAAAATACTTGGCGTTAGTCGCCAAGTATATGCAAATCACGAAAACGGAATTAACGAACCGTCGCTTGAAATGTTAATAAGAATGGCTAATTTCTTTCAATGTAGCGTTGATTTTCTTATAAGCAACAGCGATGATTTCGGCAACATTTCGATTTACGAAACAGACAAATATTCGGCTCTTTCCGCAAACGAGCAAAAAATCATCGACGCGATCCGAACGAAGGCGCCGATGAACCCAGTCGAATGGATTTCAATGTATTCCGAGTTGCCTACCTATATGCAGGAAACCATTTTTTCTGAACTGAAAGGTATGCACCTCGGTTATAGAGTGTCTAAAAACGATAAAGTCGCAAAAAATCAATAATTTGAGGTGTTTGTTATGTATGAAATCAAAAATGAAACCCAAAAAAGGCACTTACGTTGCCCCCACTGCAAAAGCGATGACCTCGCCTTCGTTACGGAATACCACTGTGCACACGTATTACGTTTCTTTGAAGTTCTTTGTACCGTTTATTTAGTTATCCTGATATTTGTAAATTTAGGAAATCTTATTCCGTGGTCATTAGGGGAAATAAATAAATCACCCTCCTATACTTCTACACAAACAATCAATATCAGTCCTCCTACTTATACCACGAGCGACCAAGAGGAAGAAAAAATTGAACCGATTACAATTGCCCTCGTTGTGCTTGCAATTGCGCTCGGAATTTTCAAACTCGCACGCCATTATGTAGAATCCAAAACGCACGTGCAGGCGATCTGTCGTACTTGCGGCAATCTTTGGTTGCTCAATTAAAACACAAAAAGAAAGTTCGTGATTTAATCACGAAAATCTGCTTTGTTTCATTTTACCCTGTTTCGTGCTACAATTTATCCATAAATTTTTACAAAGGAGAACGGATTTATGGATAAATTCGAAATGGAACAGTTGGGACAGCTCGGCGAGATGATCGACGATTTGCAAAGTTGCTTTATTGACGGGGACGCATATTCGCGCGTCCCCTCTTCATCAGAGTGGAGAAAAGCTACAAGGCTCGTTCACCGTCTGAAACTCACTTTTTGCGAACTGAAAGGCTACGCCTCAGCAGTTCGGCAATACAACGTCGTATCTATTCGGGAACGGCTGAACGTCGTTTCCGACGGAGCAAACAAAACGGCGATTGCAAAAACTATCACCTTAGAGGAGGTAAACGCTATGCTCGTTGAAATGAAAATTAAATTAAAAGCCCGACAACGCGCAAACGGTTTATTTGAGATCCGTCCCTCATTCAATGGGAAGCGGATTTCTATTTACGGTAATTCCGCAGAAGAACTTGCGCGAAAATACCGCGATTTTTTGAAAAAGAAAGTTTCCAAAGCTACACAACCGAATACCGACAAGCTTTTCGGTTGGTTTGACGAATGGCTCGAAATCTATAAAAAACCGAATCTTGCGAAACGGTCTTTTGAAAATATCGTGCGTTGTATCGATAAACATATAAAACCG
>JAZNEZ010000181.1:0-1585 GCA_045588875.1 Candidatus Scatosoma sp.
TAATTATCGCCGCTCGTCGTCGTATACGTCGCCCAATAACCGTAGCCGTCGAGCGTCAATTTCGCACCGTCCGTGGCACGGTATTGTCCGTTATAGCTTTCATTATAGGGATAGAACTTATTATTGATTAACAGGAACTCAAAGCTCTTCCCCGTCGCCGTGAATTGATACACGGTTTCCTCTTTGCCCATCGAGGTCTTGTCAAGTGCTTGATACGTACCTACGTAAACCTCGTTACCGCCGTCCTTTTCCACCGTATACGTCGCGCCGCCCTTGCCGTCGAACGCGATATACACGTTTTCATTCTCCTTAACGTCTGCGCCTAATTGCGCTTTATAGGGCGCATACGCAAGTACTTCAAATTTCTTTTCCGTTTCGTCAATTTCTAAATATACTTTATTACCGTAACGGGGAGAAATAGTCGTAACGCCGTCCTCCGACGTAGTATAGGTACCCGTAACGACCGAGCCGTCCGCCTTATAAATCGCAAGACCTGCGACAATCGTCAAAGTCGCGTTGCTACCCGCTTTCTTCGCCGTATACTCAGCGTTGAGGGTTTCCGCATCCTTGCCCGTTTCTTTCACGGAATACCAGTAGTTGATTGCATATTCCGTGTTATTTTCGTCAACCGCACAGGTAAACCATTCCAGCTTTTCGATATTGACGGGCGAGGTCGTCGCCGACGTACCCGTAATCGTGTTTTGTACGGTATACGTATACAATTTCGTCGTATCGTTTAAGACGAACGTACCCTCCGAAACCTTAACGTACTCTCTTTCGCTCGTATAGCCATAAAGCGTCGCCTTATCCTTTGCAGGATCGTTGACAACAAGCAAAGGTGCATAGTAGGTCCCGTTTGCATTCTTATGATAATATTCGGCATAGCCGTTGTTCTTCTTTTCCACCGAGTAAACGTCTTCGGGAACGACGTCGTCTGTTTCGTCGGGATCTTCGGGCGTCGTAACCTTAATTAAGAAGGTATGCGACTCGTTCGTCGTTGCCGTGAACGAAACGATCCAACCGCCAAACGCCGATTCCTTTGTGGTGTAATAGCCCTCCAAAATCTTCGCGCCGTCCGTGTATGTAGCGGCACTCACGCCGTCGAGCACCAACTTCGCGCCGTTTGTCAGCGTCAAGGATTTTTCAAGCTTTTCCTCATAGAACATATAGCCCTTGATACCGCCTACCTCAATCACTTTCAAGACTGCCTCTAATCCGCCTCTTGAATTGTTCAAGGTAATCGTCTTTGTTTCCGCGTCCATCGTATAACTGAACGTTGCGTTACCCGAGCCCGTGTTATAATACGCCGTACCCCAGCCGTCCAACGTCAGCTGATACACGTTCGCCGCTGAAAGCTGGAAACCGTTGACGAAATAGCGCGTGAGCGAGCCAAGCGCAACCTCGTCCTCTTTGCGGAGCTGGAACGCAGGCTGCTCCGTGCCGTCGTCTGCCGTTACCGTACCCGTTAAAATAGTCAACGTCTTGCCCGAAAGCTCGCCGTCGGTAAACGTCGCGATATAATAGCCGCCCTTATCGATATAATAAGTACCATTCGAGGTTTTACCGGCCTTATTGTCTACATATT
>JAZNEZ010000182.1:0-1554 GCA_045588875.1 Candidatus Scatosoma sp.
AAAGATAATTCCGCACTGCCCACGAACGCCGACGTTTCTTTCTTTGATTACTGTTTGGTAGAAGGACTGGATAAACCGCAAATTTCTATTGCAAAAGGAGATATTTTTTCCTTTGCTAAACGTTGCGGTTGCCCTACCGGTATTGCGCATACCGATCTGTTCTCTTTTTTGGAAAAACAGGGCGAAGACCCCTACCGCTTTTTTAAGAAAATGGCAGAACAAGGTATTTTTTGGGAATTGAACGTCAACTTAGACAGCGCACACGAATTCAAACCGCACAATTACGTAACTGAATTCTTCAAAAATAAAAAGCAACAAGAAATTGTTAAAAAGTCAGGCGTAAAACTGTCCGTCGGGTTCGACAATCATAATATCCATGAATATAAAGCAAGTCGCATACAAACAGCCTGCAAGCTGCTGAAAAATATCGGCATTCGCCTCATATTTGAAAACACGTAAATTACTTATAAAATGTATCCGCTACGCTTTTGATTGCGTAGCGGATTTTTCTTATACAAAAAGGTTACCGCCAAGCTGATGGCGAGTAACCTTTATATTCTTCGTTATCTTTCAATCATTCCTTGCGACAAAGCATATTCTTTAATCGTTTCTTCCGATCTTGCCTCTTCGATGCGGCGCTGAATTTCTTCGTTGCGTTCCGTAAGCTCTGTTCTTTGCTCTTCCAAATTACGCAATTTCAACGTTTTTTGATTGATGATCTGCGTGTTGATACAAATAACCGTAAGCATCATCACGACCACCGCCGCGAACGCCGCCATTACCATTTTCGCCATACGGCTCAACGAATACTGCGCTTCTTGCGAAACGGAAACCGCCATCGTGGGCGCTTGCGCCGCAAACGGGATTTCTATGGGTGCTTGCGATATTGCACTTTCTTCCTGCACGCCGTTGAATTTGTCGGTGGTGAAAACGGGCGATTCAATACGCTCGCGCACGAATTCCGTTACTTGGGGAGTTTGCTCCACCTTGGGAACTTCTTCAAACGAGGGAGAAATGAAAACGGGCTTTTCGGGCGCGAGAACGGACGCGCGTACGGTGTAATCCGTCGCGTTTTGGATCGTGTTTTCGCTAAACTGACGTTCCTCTGCGTCGCGAAGTCGGCGATAACGCTCTTTGATCTGCGCGTTATGTAACTGTGCTTCTTTCGTGGCGAGCATTTCCTGCGTTCTTTCGTTTTCTAACAACGTAGCCATTTCCCTATTCCTCCGTTTCTCCGTTTTTCCCCGTTTTTTCCCTATCGTCCTTATCTTTCGCGTTTTATCTTATTCTTTCCGCAATACGCAATTTCGCGCATTTACTTCTCGTGTTTTCTTTGAGCTCCTCTTCACTTGCCGTGATCGGCTTTTTCGTAATGATTTTTATTTCCGGTTGCTTTCCGCATACGCATACGGGAAAACTACTCGGACAGTTACAAGGCGATTCCAAATACTTAAACGCCTCTTTCACAATTCTGTCTTCCAAGGACTGGAAGGTGAGAATCACGATCCTTCCGCCCTTTTTGAGCCGTCGGGTTAAAGAGAGCACCAGCTCGTA
>JAZNEZ010000183.1:0-2739 GCA_045588875.1 Candidatus Scatosoma sp.
CCCTGGGGGCGAGGTATGGCTCACCCAACGTAGCGATAAGGTTTTCACCGTAAAATTCGACGGCTATATCGAAGAAAAGTGGACGGAAAACGGTTTGGAAACGATCTACCGCGACGCAAAAGAAGTGCAGGCTGTTGCTTACGATATGATGGTGTCGGGGTACGATAGTCAAGCGGTGTCCGTACTTCGGCTTTGGAAAGCGCGTAGCGTGCAGAATTTCGATATGAAACTTTTCTCGCAGGGCGACTACGCGTCCGTTATGAAAGACGATAACGACGCGGAATTGATTTCGAAAGTGCTCTATCCTGCGGATAATCACGTAGAGGGGAAATCGTTGCGATTGAAACAGCAGTATTTCCTCGTTTCCGCGTCCTTACAAAACATTCTTGCCGACCATAAGAGAAGATACGGTTCTTTGAAATTATTGCCCAAAATGGCGGCAATTCATCTCAACGATACGCATCCTGCGCTTGCAATCCCCGAATTGATGCGTCTTTTGATCGACGAAAACGCTATGAATTGGGAAGAGGCGTGGAGTATAACGACCTCCGTTTGCGCGTATACTAATCATACCGTTTTAGCAGAGGCGCTCGAAACGTGGCCGGAAGATTTGATCGCGAGAAAATTGCCGCGTATCTACACGATACTCAAAGAGATCAACCGTCGGTTCTGCGAGGATCTTTGGCAGAAATTCCCTGGAGATTGGGATAAAATTTCGCGTATGGCGATTATGTCGTACAACACCGTGAAAATGGCGAATTTATCCGTTTACGGCTCGCACAAGGTCAACGGGGTTTCCGGCTTGCACAGCGATATTATCAAGCAGAGTATTTTTAAGGATTTCTATGATTATACGCCCGAGAAATTTACCAACGTCACGAACGGTATCGCGCATAGACGTTGGCTGAATCAGTCCAACCCCGAGCTTTGCGCGTTGCTCGACGATTGCATCGGCACGGGTTACGCCAAAGACGCCGCCAAGCTTGCGAATTTTAAGAAGTTTGAAAACGACGATAGCGTTTTGAAACGTTTGGAAGAAATCAAGGCGTTAAAGAAGAAACAGTTTGCCGATTTCGCTTATAAAAAACAGGGCGTTTTAATCGATCCGAATACGTTATTCGACGTACAAGCAAAGCGTTTACACGAATATAAACGCCAACTTCTCAACGTGTTGCATATCATTCACGATTACCTGATTTTGAAAGAAAATCCCGACGCGCCTATACAGCCGAAAACGTATATCTTCGCCGCAAAAGCCGCGGCAGGATATTATATGGCGAAAAAGATCATTAAATTGATCTGTTTCCTTGCCGAGGATATCCGTAAAAATCCGAAGATTGCCCAAAAGCTTAACGTGGTTTATATGGAAGATTATAATGTTACGATGTCCGAATATTTAATGCCGGCGTCGGAAATTTCCGAACAAATTTCGCTTGCAGGCAAAGAGGCGAGCGGCACGGGAAATATGAAATTTATGATCAACGGTGCGCTCACGATCGGTACGCTCGACGGCGCAAACGTGGAAATGTCCGAAAAGGTTGGAAAAGACAACATTTTCATTTTCGGCTTGAATGCCGAAGAGGTTTCGGAAATTTGGCGTAACGGCTATTCCGCGAGCGTGTATTATAATAACGATCCTATGCTCCGTAGGGTAGTCGAGGCGTTAATCGTCGGGTTCAACGGCGAATCGTTTGCCGAAATTGCTAATTATCTGCTCACGGGCGCGCCGATCGCCGATCCGTATATGTGTATGGCAGATTTCCAATCGTATTTGGCTACGCAACAAGAGCTTTCCAAACTCTACGCTACGGAAAAACGTAGTTGGAATCAGAAAGCTTTGCGTAATATCGCCGCCGCAGGATTCTTTGCCGCAGATCGCAGTATTGCAGAATACGCGGAAAATATCTGGAATCTGAAAGCGTTGCGTAAAGATTAAGGTTTTATATGTCCATTCGTATCTATTTCAATCCCTTGGATCGCGCCTGTAAATCGATTACAGGCGCAGTCAAACAGGGGACAAGTTTTCAATTAAACGTTTTTCTGTTAAAGGAAAACGCGGTTTCTTCCGATTTGCATACGCCTAGCGAATCGGAATGTCAAATGCCGAACAAAAACGCGTATTTATCGCTAAACCGCGACGGAGAAAACGCAGAGGATTTTATTATGACAAAAACCGACTTTGGTTGGAGTATTTCTCTTTCCATTCCCAAAATCGGTCTATATTATTATACTTTCCGAATAAAAGAGGTAGGGTTTATTTCTTGCGGATATATGCAAACGGGGTATATAACCGAACGTCCGCAAGGTTTTTTATTGACCGTATATTCCCGTGATTATAAAACGCCCGAATGGTTCAAAGGCGGTGTTTTATATCAAATTTTTCCCGATCGATTTTGTAAAAATGGTACTATGCCAGACATAAAAGGGCGTATTGCCAGAAAAGATTGGGGCGGCGTTCCGTCATATCGTCCGAACGAATACGGAAAAGTGTTAAATAACGATTTTTTCGGCGGAAATTTCAAGGGGATTCAAAGTAAATTGCCGTATTTGAAAAAGCTTGGCGTAACGGCAATCTATCTGAACCCGATATTCGAGGCGGCGTCTAACCATCGCTACGATACGTCTGATTATATGAAAATCGATCCTTTTTTAGGCACGGAGCAAGATTTCTTCGAGCTTGTAAAAGCCGCTGAAAAGCAGGGAATACGCCTGATTTTAGACGGTGTTTTCAATCATACG
>JAZNEZ010000184.1:0-9716 GCA_045588875.1 Candidatus Scatosoma sp.
CACGCGCGAGCGGAGCACCTTGAACGCGCGCTCCTTGTTTTTGAGCTGGGAACGCTCGTCCTGACAGGTTACCACGATCCCCGTGGGAAAATGGGTGATACGCACCGCCGAGGCAACCTTGTTCACGTTCTGACCGCCTGCGCCGCCCGAATGGAAAATGTCGATACGGATATCCTTATCGTTGATTTCCACTTCCACCTCTTCCGCCTCGGGGAGTACGGCGACCGTCGCCGCAGAGGTGTGTATTCTGCCCTGCGTTTCCGTTGTGGGAACGCGTTGCACGCGGTGTACGCCGCTTTCGTATTTTAATAATTTATACGCGCCTGTGCCCGTGATATTATACGTCGCCTCTTTCACGCCGCCAAGCTCGGTGTCGCTCACGTCGATTTCTTCCACTTTCAAGCGGTGTGCCGCGCAATAGTTTTTATACATCTGACAAAGATCGGCGGCAAACAACGCCGCTTCCTCGCCCCCCGTACCTGCGCGCACCTCTAAAATACAGCCGCGCTCGTCGTTTTTGTCCTTGGGCAGGAGCATTATTTTCAGCTCGCCTAGCAACGTGGCGAGTTTTTCCTTGCACGCGTACGCCTCGTCGTTGAAAAGCTTACGCATTTCCGCGTCCGTTTCCGCCTCGGCGGTGGCAAATGCCGCTTGCATTTCCTCTTCCGTGCGTTTATATTCAGCGTATTTTTCCACCGTTTCGGTGAGCTCCGCTTGCTCCTTGGAGTATTTTTGCCACGTATCCATATCTGCAAGCACGTCGGGATTTGCGATCTGCTCGGATAAAAATTCATAGCGTTTTACGATTTCGTCGAGTTTTTTCAGCATATTTCTACCATTAAGTAACGATTTTCACGTAGCGATCGACGTTATTGAAGTCCTTGACGATAATCGAATAGGAATTACCGCCACGGAACATTTTCGAAACCGCCGTCGCCTCCCCCTCGCCTACTTCCATCACGATCATACCGTCGCGATTGAGATATTTGAATGCGTCCGCCGCAATACGGCGGTAAATATCCAGCCCGTCCGCGCCGCCGTCGAGGGCTAATCTCGGCTCGTAGTCTTTCACTTCCCTTTGCAGGGTATCGATCGTCGCCGTCGGGATATACGGGGGATTGCTTACGATGATATCAAATCTACCGCGAATACGGGTGAACAGATCGGACTGCAAAAACAGAATATCCGCCTCGTTACGCTCGGCGTTCTCTTTCGCGAGCGATAACGCCGATTCGCTGATATCGGTTGCGGTTACTTTAATATTCAATCCACGTTTTTGTGCCTCTTTTGCCACGGCGATTGCGATTGCACCGCTACCCGTGCAAAGATCGAGCACGGAAAATCCGTCCTCCAAGGCGTTTGCGATCATCACCGCGAGTTCTTCCGTTTCGGGGCGCGGAATAAGCACGCGCTCGTCCACCTTGATCGTATAGCCGCAGAAATTCGTGTCGCCGATAATATACCAAAGCGGTCTGCCCGTCAGACGTTCTTCCACGATCTTCAAAATACGCTTTGCCTGCGCCGCCTTGATAATGCGCTCCTCCGTGCCTACCGCGCTCTTAGGGATATCCAAGGTCAGCGCGAAAATCCACTCGGCGTCCTCTTCGTCTATGCCTGCCTCTGCAAACCGTTTTTTCGTGTTTTTAAGAAGTACGCTCATTTTCCCCGAGGTTGCAAAGGTACGCACGGGGTAGGTGGGATCGACGTCCATTTTCAAAACGGTGGTAAACGCCGCGATCGCACATTCGATCATACCGTCCTCCGGCTCGCGCGTCGTCAAGCGTTGCAACAACAGCCCAGGGGCTTTGAATATCCAGAAAAATTTACTTTTCGTCTTGGCAAGCAGACGTAAAATTTCATACGAAACGCCTGCCACCACGGGCAAAAGCAACAGCTTAAACGCCACGCGGAGTAGGTTATCGACCGTGCCGTTGCCCGTATACAGCCAGCCTGCCACCAGCACGTTGGCAAGCGAGAATACGAGTATGCTCACGATCATCACGAGGAATAAAAAGGTCGTACCGCAACGGTCGTGTACGCGCGGACAGCCACGAACGTTTTCAATCGTGAGCTCTTTTCCGCTTTCGTAACAGGCGATCGTTTTATGCTCCGCACCGTGGCACATAAACACCCGTTTGAGGGACGGAATCAAAGATATAAGGAGCAGATACGCGATAAAAATAAGCAGGCGCACGCCCCCCTCGACGAGGTTGAACCAAAGACCGTCCAAGCCCGTGCTCGTTTTATCAAACGGCAAAAATCCCGTTACCCATTGTGGTAACGCGATAAAGATGAGTACTGCCAGCACCACGCCAAGGAATGTAGCGATAAAATTAACCACGCCGCCGATATCGATATGGTATTTGTCCTGCAACCATTTTTCCGCTTTCGTGGGCGTTTCCTCGTCGGGAAACGCTACGTCTGCGCTACGCATCAACACGCGGTTGCCGTCGATCAGCGAGTGCACGAAATTGACCACGCCGCGAACAAACGGCAGGCGAGAAAATTTATTTTGTTTTTCGGGCGGCGTCAAACGCTCCGATTCGATCTGAATAACCCCTTGCGGATCGCGAACGGCGGTCGCCATCGACGCTCTGCCACGCATCATTACGCCTTCCATCACCGCTTGACCGCCGATAGAAACGCGTTTTTGCTGTTGTTTTTTCATAAATATTCCTTATTAGCAAAAAAGCTTTAAGGCACGCCTTAAAGCTTTGCTTTCACTCGATTAAAGACCGTATCTCTTCTTGAACTTATCCACGCGCCCACCGGTATCGACCAACTTCTGTTTGCCCGTGAAGAAGGGATGGCAGTTGCTGCAAATATCCACTTTAAGAACTTCGCAATCTTTCGTCGTGCCCGTTTTGAAAGTCGCGCCACAAGCGCAGGTAACGGTTACTTCGTGATAGTTAGGATGGATTTCCGCTTTCATTTATTTTCACCTCACTGTTCGTTTTTCATTTTTTGTGCTCCACAATTATAACGCTTTTTTTTATCCTCGTCAACTGTTTTTGATACAATTTGCAAAAAATAGTTGCAAATTTAGAGAAAATGCGCTATACTTATTTTAGTTGGCTATTCGCGACAAAGAAATTTAAGGAACGTAAGTGATTATGAAAGTATGGCAATTAGCGTATCCACACAACTTACAGCACGTACTCTCGTCCGATTTGAAACTCTCGTCGGATAAGGTAAAAGTGAAAATCACAAAAGCTTTGCTCACGGAATCGGACGTGGCGGTATATTCGGGCGCGATCAAAGTCAAAGCCCCCTTTATCCCCGGGCGGTTTGCGATCGGGCAGGTTACCGAGGCAAACGAGGATTCGTTTATTAAAAAGGGAGAACGCGTGTATCTTGCAGGCGTAACCGAGGACGAACTCTCCCCCGACGGTTTGAAGATCGCAGGCGAAACCGCCGACGGATTCTATCGTGATTTCTGCCTTGCCGGCGTGGACGACGTATATCCTCTGCCCTCCTCCGTTTCCGACGAGGCGGCGTTTCTAATCGACGCGATCGCGCTTGCGGAGCGCGTCGTGGACGAAATGCAGGTGAGCGTGGGCCAGCATATTCTCGTGCTCGGTGGCGGTATTTACGCGAACGTACTTTGCCAAATCCTCATTTATCACCGTGCCGTGCCCATTCTCGCCGACAACAACGCCGAACGGCTTGCGCGCGCAAAACGGAGCGGTATTTATTACACCTTCCCCAACGACGAAACGCTCAAAGCCAACGTGTTAAGCGTTACGGGCGGTAAGTTTGCCGACGGCGCGGTATACCTCACCTACGCAAACCGTAGCGAGCCCTCCGTGCTCTTCCCCTTAGTCAAGCGCGACGCGTTCGTGGCGTTCTGCGCGCCCACCTGCAAGAGTTTGCCCGTCAACCTCGAATACGCGCTGAAAAATAACGTAACGATCAAGGGCATTACGGAAAGTCGCGAATTCGTTTCCACGGCGATTAACCTGCTGGCAAACAAGGCGGTGAACTATTCGGAATTTCCCTATTGTAGTTATAAGGAAGAACAGCTCCCCGAACTGATGGAAAAATACGCCGCCCTCATCGGTAGCGGCGCAAGTCTGCCCGAACAGGTGGACGTGATCAAATTCATTTTTTAAGGACGTATTTATGAAATATATTATTGCATCGGATATTCACGGCTCGGCGTTTTGGTGTAACGAGCTGTTAAAGGCGTTCGAAAAGGAAAAGGCGGATAAACTCGTGCTACTCGGCGATCTTTTGTATCACGGACCGCGCAACCCGTTCCCCAAGGACTACGGCTGTCCGTCGGTGTTTTCCGCGCTCAACGCGGTCAAAGACAAAATCGTTTGCGTGCGTGGCAACTGCGATAGCGAGGTCGATCAAATGGTACTCGAATTTCCTATGCTCGCGGACTTCGCGCTGATCGACGGCGGTAACGGGCGCACCTTGTTCGCCACGCACGGGCATTTATATAACGAGCAAACGCCGCCGCTTTTGAAAAAGGGGGACGTGCTTTTGAACGGACATTTTCACGAACCGCGCCACAGCGTAATGGCAAATGGCGCGATTTACGCTAACTGCGGCTCGGTCGCTTTGCCCAAGGACGACACGCCTCATTCGTATATAGTTTACGACGACGGCGTACTAATTTGGAAAAATCTGGAAACGGGCGATACATTCGACCGCATTACCATTTTATAAACGTACACACGAGAGAATACAATGATACTTACTTATTTTTTCGCGCCGCGCGATTCGGCGGCGCACCCTCCCTGCGGTATGTTCACCTTGCCGCATTTTATAGCGTTGTTTATCACCCTCGCACTCGTGGCGGTCGGGTTTTGGTTTTTCCGCAACGACACGCGCGAGAGGTTAAAAAACAAAACGAAGATCGTTGCGATCGTCGTAACCGTTTTGGAGGGCGTGAAGATCGGCTATAACTTTGCCTACGGCTACACGTGGCCGGACGCTTGGATACCCCTCGCCTTTTGTTCCTTATTCATTTACGCAAGCTGGCTTGCCGGCTTTGGCAAAGGGGTATTCGAAAAGCTGGGCGTCGGGTTTATGATCGGCGGCTGCCCCACGGCAGGGCTGTTGTTTCTCATCTTCCCCACCACCTCGTTGCAAATGCACCCGATCTATCATTATCTTTGCTTATACAGTATGCTCTTCCACGGACTTATGCTCCTTTTCGGGCTGTTACACGTATTTTGCAGCGGTTATAAACTCAATCTTAAAACATTCGGCTATTACGCCGCTATTTGCGTGATTTTTGCAATCCCTGCGCTCGTTCTCAACGGAGTTTTGGGTTGCAATATGATGTTCCTGCGCGAGCCGTTCAACGTACCGATCGCGTTTATCGGTATGATTCACGACTTTTCGCAACTCCTCTACACCGTTTTGATCTTACTTGCCTATATCGCTTGCTATCTCGTAAGCTTTGGCGTTTCCAAATTACAATCACAAAGGAGTAAAGACGAATGAAATACAATTTTTTCGATTATAAGCATTTTATCGAGGGGTATCACGGTCAGGATTTTTGGGGTACGGCGCACACCGTGTTTATGGTGCTCGCTTGCCTTGCCATTATTCTCGTGCCTATCTTCTTGCGTAAAACGAAAGAAAAGAACGTCGATCTGTTTTTGAAGGTACTTTCCATCGTAATTCCCGTGCTGGAATTGGTCAAGATCACTTGGGAAACGGTGTGGGACTTAAAGGTGGTCGGCTCGTTCAACTGGGGCGGTTTATTACCTCTTTACACGTGCAGTATGTTTATTTTCGTTTTGCCTTTCGCCGCTTGGGCAAAAGGCAAAGTCAAGCGCGCGGCAGTCGCTTGGCTTTCCACGATCGGTATTTTCGCAGGGCTTACCAACTTTTTCCTGCCGCCCATTTTGAACACCTATCCGTTCTGGACGCTCGCGACGTTCACCTCCCTCAACTTCCATTTCTGGATGGTATTCACGGGCGTATTCCTCGGCGTAACGGGGTATTATAAGGCGAAATGGTCGGATATTATCACGGCGTGGTTACCGCTTGCGATCTTCTCCGTGATCGTTATTCCTGCTAATTATATTCTACAAGCGCAAGGGCATTATCCCGATTATATGCTGTATATGCACGGCAACGGCGCGCCCGTCCTGCCCCAAATCTCGCAATTCTTTATCGATAACGGCTTGCAGTTTATTTATACGCTGATTATGGTGTTTGGGTATATGCTTATCGGCGCGATCTTCGTGGCGATCTATCAGGGCTGTTACGCGCTCGGCAGAAAAAAATATAAGTTTTTCTCGCAAAAACGCTTGACAGACGGGGAAAAAGGTGATAATATTATAAAAAATCAAGAAACCGATGAGTAAGAGTAGTACCTTTCAAGCGGACGGCACAGAGAGTTGCAGGCGGTGGAATTGCAACGCGGACGGGAAACGGGAATGGACTTACGAGGGCGAACGAACGCGCAAAAGCTTGCGTCAGTAGCAATCGACGGGAATCGCACCCGTAAAAAGGCGGAGCGTATGACAGTACGCGATAAAGCGGACTTTATAAAAGTCAATTTGGGTGGCACCGCGGTATACAAGACGTATCGTCCCAAAGAACGGATAATTCCGTTCTTTGGGATTTATTTTATTTGAAAAAACAGGAGGTATCTTTATGCAAGAACAAATTCCCTACAAAATCTATTTAGACGAAACGGAGCTCCCGAAACAATGGCTGAACTTGCGCGCGTTTATGAAAAATAAGCCCGCGCCCCTGCTCGATCCCCAAACCTTACAGCCGATGACGCAAGCCGAGCTTTCCAAGGTCTTTTGCGTGGAGCTCGTAAAACAGGAGCTTGACGACACCACGCCGTATATCGATATTCCCGAGGAAATTATCGATTTTTATAAAATGTACCGTCCTGCCCCCCTCATTCGCGCGTACTGCCTTGAAAAGAAATTGGGTACGCCTGCGCACATCTACTACAAGTTCGAGGGCAACAACACGAGCGGCTCGCACAAGCTCAACTCCGCAATCGCGCAAGCGTATTACGCAAAACAGCAGGGCTTGAAAGGCGTAACCACCGAAACGGGCGCGGGACAATGGGGCACGGCGCTTTCTATGGCTTGCTCCTATTTCGGGCTCGATTGTAAAGTGTTTATGGTAAAATGCTCGTATGAGCAAAAACCTTTCCGTCGCGAGGTTATGCGCACCTACGGCGCGAACGTAACCCCCTCCCCCTCGACGACTACCGCGGTAGGCAGAAAAATTTTGGAGCAGTTCCCGGGCACGAGCGGCAGCTTGGGTTGCGCGATCTCCGAGGCAGTCGAAGCGGCAACGGGAAAAGAGGGCTATCGCTACGTTTTGGGTAGCGTACTCAATCAAGTGTTGCTGCATCAATCGGTGATCGGTTTGGAAACGAAAACGGCGCTAGATAAATACGGCGTAAAGGCGGATATCGTTATCGGTTGCGCAGGCGGTGGCTCTAACCTCGGCGGTTTGATCGCGCCGTTTATGGCAGAAAAACTGCAAGGCAAAGCCGATTATCGGTTTATCGCGGTTGAGCCTGCTTCCTGTCCCACCCTCACGCGCGGCAAATACGCCTACGATTATTGCGACACGGGCAAGGTATGTCCGCTGTCGAAAATGTATACACTCGGCTCGTCGTTCATTCCGTCGGCAAGCCACGCTGGCGGACTGCGCTATCACGGTATGACCTCTACCCTTTCGGAGCTGTACGATAAAGGTCTTATGGAGGCGCGCGCGGTGGAGCAGACCTCCGTTTTCGAGGCGGCAGAATATTTTGCGCGGATAGAGGGTATTTTGCCTGCACCCGAATCCAGCCACGCAATACGCGTCGCTATGGACGAGGCGATCAAGTGCAAAGAAACGGGGGAAAAGAAAACGATCGTGTTCGGCTTGACGGGTACGGGATATTTCGATATGATGAGTTACGAAAAATTCCACGATGGCAAAATGTCCGATTATATCCCCACCGAAGAAGAGCTTTCCAAGGGCTTTGCAGGAATACCGAACGTTTGACGGAATTTGACTTTTTATACGGAAAAACGCTTGCGGGCAACCGCAAGCGTTTTTTGTGTTTTCTTTGGATAAATGGGGTTCTTTGCATATAAACTCCCCTATCGCCCTGCCCACGCCCGTTCGTCGAAAAAGGTCGGATCGTGCGCGTTTTCGTCCGTTTTTATCGTATGGGTTTTGCGGTCTATGCGGCACTTTGCAATCGACCGTTTTCTCCCCTTTTCGACGCTCGGATTTTGTCGTATGCCCCAACGGGCATATTTGATATGCCACCAAAAAAGGACGGTGCTCGCCCGTCCTTTTTATGGTAGAGTAGGAGCTTTCTAAATCGAACCGTTAAAATTCTTTCTTACACCATCTGCAATAATATCGTGGTTTTATTTGGTCAACCAAACAACCTGCAAGTTTTATTTTTCCCGATTCTATATCTTGTATCATTTGTTTGTCAAAGGCAGGCATTCCCCACAGTAGCTTTGATAATTTTGCTTTTCCGCATCTTGGACATTTTACAGTCGAATAAACTTTTCCGCCAACCGCCCACTCACTTCCTTCTCTAATCGATATTGTAACAAAATTACATAAATCGTCCGCAGGATTCCATTTAACGTTGTTTCGATATATTTGAAGATATTTACTTTCTCTTTCGCCTAAAACATTGATTGAATTTTTAGTTAAAATTTTCTTATCACAATTCAATTTTTCAGCGAAATACTCTACTTCTTCTTTATTGAATTGACTACTATGAAAGGCACAAATTAAACCGTCTAAAAGCGGTTTCATTGCCGTCATTATATTAAATCGAACACCTTTTGGTACTTCAATATTCAAAACGACAGCAAAGGTATCTCCCTTGTCGCAATCAATAGTATTGTAAGCTTGAATTTTTTGCTCTGCCGTTCTTATTACATTCCAACAATTCGCAGGTTTTAAGCCAAGGCAATTCAACGGAATATCTCTCCACTCTGCAAGTAAAGTGCTAAATTCTTTTTGATCCCTATTTTTAATAATTTGATATTCATAATAATGCGTATATTCATTAGGAATATTATATTTTTTCCGCAAATTAATAATTTCTTTATCTTCTACGGCAGAAAATGTTACGCCCTGCTTTGCAAACGGCTTAAAATGTGCCGTGCCAATATTATAAAATAATACGTTTTCAACGTCATAAAATGTTTTTTTCTCCGTTGTCCCATATTTTGCTTGTAAAATGCAATTCTCAAAAGGTTGCAAATTTTTTATTGCTTTGATTAAATCATTTTTGAATATTTTTATAATCTCTACTCCCGATTTGGGCATATCAAAGGGAATACGAAATTGAGAAAAAACAACGATAGATTTATCATTTTTTTGTTGAAAAAAATAATAGGGCTTATTATTTATACATTTATCCGTTTTTTTGAAAGGACACCATAAAGGTTTTTGCCTAAATACTGCGTGTTGTGCATCATTTTCAATACATTCGTCGCATATATCGCCAATAATGGTCGTTCCTTGGGCGGTACTTACAAATCTTAATTTCGCTTTTTCTTCATTCGTCATAATTTTTTGCCTTTCAAAATCTTATTTTGATTAATATAGCATAAATTAAATAAAAAAGCAAGCAAAACGACTAAATGACATTACGGCGTGCGCTTATAGTATATTGTCAAAAATAAAAATCACCGCCGAGGCGGTGTATGTAATTTGCGTTAGCGGTATGAAATCAATTTTAATTGTATGTAATC
>JAZNEZ010000185.1:0-1615 GCA_045588875.1 Candidatus Scatosoma sp.
AATGTTGACTGCGTATTTTTTTGAGTAGCCACGTGAAAAAGACGTTTATATCCAAAAAGAAAGAAATATTCCAAGCGTATTTTTCGTCCGCTTTGAGCATATCCTCTTTGGCAACGTCTAAAACCTTGTAAGGATGAATGAGTCCGGCTTTCACGAGATGCCGATCAAATTCCACTTCCGTTAAAGCCTCGCACTGCGCTTGCGTTAACGGCTCGTAGCCGATCACGCTCATTTTTCCTAAAAACACGTCGAGCAGTCGCGCAAGAGAATCGTATTTGCCAAATTTACCGCAAAAACGGTGCAAAGAAACGATCTTGCCCTTCTTACCGATAAATTCCTCGGCGCATAAAATACGTTCGATTTCCTCCCGTTTTTTCGCTTTGCGCGCGCGCACGTATATACATAAATATAAAGGGGAGAGCAAAACGATACAAACGAGAGAAACGAGAAAATCGAATATGCGTTTGAAAAACCAACGGTAGGTGAGCGCGACGATAAATAGAAACGCCGTGATATCGAAAAGTACGAACGCCAAAACGCCGTACCATTGACTTAAAAACTCGTTCATTCTTCCACCTCGTCATCTTCGGGTGCATTCGAAAGATCGATCACCTTTTTGATTTTGTCGAGTACATCCACTTTACCGTAGCCCGTTTCCGCGCTCGTGGCGATCAAGTTTTCCACGCCCAAATATAAGTCGGCGGCGATCGCGCGGATATGCTCTTTAAGTTTCATTCTCGAAAGCTTGTCCGCTTTGGTCAGCACGACAGTGAACGGCAGGGTGTAATAGTGCAAGAATTGCATCATCTGCACGTCGTCCGCGGTGGGATCGTGGCGCGAATCGGCAAGCATAAACACGTGCGCGATATCCTCTTTGTTCTTAAAAAACGCGTCGAGCGTTTTCGCCCACTTTTCCTTTTCGCCCTTGGACACGCGCGCAAAGCCGTACCCAGGGAGATCGGCGAGGATAAACTCTCCGAAATCGAAATAATTAACAAGCCGCGTACGCCCTGGTTCACTACTCGTTTTCGCAAGCTTTCTGTGGTTTGCGAGCATATTGATAAACGAGCTTTTGCCCACGTTCGATTTACCGCAAACGGCGATCATCGGCTTATTAGGCTTGATAAACTGTTCCGCTCTTGCGGCGGAAGTGATGAACGTGGCGTTTTTAATGACGAGTGAGGGGGGGGTCTGCTCTTTTTTATCTTTCGTCTCGTACACGGGTGCCTCCTTTTCCCATTTTAACAGCGTACGCTGTCGCTTTCACGTTCCCTTTCCATCACGGGCATACGTTTAGGATTACTGCGTTTTTTTGGTTTACTTTTTTTATTTTCCGTAAAGTTGAATACGATTGCAAACACTTCGGAAACGTCCGACACCGGCTTGAACGTTATATCCGCGCGTACAGCTTTTGGGATATCCTCCAAGTCCTTGATATTCCCCTCGGGAATGATCACCGTCTTGATCCCTACTCGTCTTGCGGCGAGCGCCTTTTCTTTCAAGCCACCGATGGGGAGCACCTTGCCACGCAACGTGATTTCTCCCGTCATAGCCACGTCGCCACGCACCGCTCTGCCCGTAAAGGCGGAAAGGGTAGCCGTGGCAAGTGTGATGC
>JAZNEZ010000186.1:0-6531 GCA_045588875.1 Candidatus Scatosoma sp.
TTGGCAATCGCGTGCAACAGGTGGGTTTTGCCCAAGCCCGATTCCCCGTAGATAAAGAGGGGGTTAAAGGATTCCCCAGGGGCTTCGGCAACCGCTTTTGCCGCCGCGTAGACGAGTTTCGTGCTCGGACTTACGACGAACGAATCGAACGTGAAACCCTTGTTAATGGGAGCGGCTTGAAAAATTTCCGCAAAATCGTCGTCGGAATCGAGCGTGTAGATATTGCTGTTTTCCACGTATAAGCGAAAATCCTTTACGCCGCAATCGCTTTTTACAATCGCCTCGCGCAGTTGCTCTGCGAACTTGTTCATAATCGACGTCGCGTTGAGATCGGACGAGCATTTGAGCACGATTTTACGCCCCGAAATATCAAACGGTTCGAGGTCTTTGATAAGATGATTATAGGAAATCGGGTTAATAAGATTTTGCGCCCGTTCGCTGATTTGTTTCCAGATAAATTGAAGTTGTGTGCTCTCTGCCATAAACGTTTTGTCCCCTGTGTGATTATTTTTTGTCTTTTCCCTGCTTATTATCTTGAAATTTTGAAAATTATTTGATATAATTATACTACGAAACGCGCGGAAAAGAAAGCGATTTTAAGCGGATTTTGAGAAAGAATTATGCAAATTAAAAAATTATTCTTACAAAATTTCAGAAATTACGAGTCCGAGAAATTCATTTTTTCGGACGGACTGAACGTACTTTTCGGAAAAAACGCACAGGGCAAGACCAACTGCGCGGAGGCTGTTTTCTATCTTTGTACGGGCGCGTCTTTGCGTATTCGCCACGATAAACAGCTCGTGAAAATAGGCGCGGAAACCGCCAAAATCACCGCGGAGGCGGAAAACCGCTACGGCAGGGTTACGATCGAGGCGGAAATTTCCGAAAATAAGCGCGAGATCCGCGTAAACGGCAGTAAGATCAATAAAAACGCCGATTTAATGGGGCACGTGAACAGCGTATTTTTCTCCCCTGGGGAGCTTCGGCTCATTCAAGACGGACCGGACGAGCGGCGGCGGTTTATGAACATTTCCATTTCCCAAACCTCGCCCGCCTATTACACGGCTTTGCTCCGTTATAATAAAATCCTCGATCAACGCAACGCCCTTTTGAAAAATCCCGATTATTCTTTGGTTTTAGACACCCTGCCCGTATGGGACGAACAGCTTTGCCGTTACGCCGCGGTGATCGTGAAAAAGCGCAGGGAATTTTTGGAAAAACTTTCCCCCTACGCCAAAGAAATGCACGCGTTTTTAACGGATAATCAAGAGGAGCTCGAAGTCAAGCTGGATAAGACGTATAAAGGGGAAGAAGAGGAAATCGCGCAAACGCTTGCCCGTCGGCTTTCGAATAACTACGATAAGGATTTGCGGCTTGGTTTTACGACGGTCGGTCCGCACCGCGACGATCTGGACGTTACGATTTCAGGGGTAGACGCCAAAGCGTACGCCTCGCAGGGGCAGACGCGTACGGCGGCGCTTTCGCTCAAACTTGCGGAAGTACAAATTTTCAAGGATTTGTCGGGGGAATATCCCATACTCGTTTTAGACGACGTAATGAGCGAGCTCGATCTGCCGCGCAGGAAAAAACTGCTCAAACGCATTTCGGGCATACAGACGATCCTCACCTGCACCCACGCCGAGCGCGTGCTCTACGGCGCGGAATGTAAAAAAATTCACGTGGAAAAAGGGCACGTGAAAGAATAACCGTCCTTTCCCTTGCGCATACTGTTCAAGGTACGTATAAAAGGGAACGGGCAATATGCAAAGCACACGAAAACAACACGCAAAAAAAATAACGACGCTCCTTTTCGCGAGCGTCTTTTTCTTATGCTTTCCAACGGTCGAAAACGTGGGCGCGAGCGCGGAAACGAAGTGGGAAAAGATATCCTCGTATACGACTTATTTCAACGTAAACGACGGGGGCAGGTGTGAGAACATTTCGATTGCGGCGTCGCTAATCACGGGCGTAACCATTCAACCGTTCGGGGAATTTTCCTTTAATCAAACGGTGGGCAGAAGAACGGAGGAGGCAGGGTTTAAGCAGGCGAAAATTATCGTCAACGGCGAATACGTCCTTGGTACGGGCGGCGGCGTTTGTCAGGTGAGCACCACGCTTTATAACGCCGCCCTAAAATCGGGACTTACGGTTACCGAATATCACCCCCATTCCTTGCAAGTGCCCTACGTCGCTCCCTCGCGCGACGCGATGGTATCCTCGCAGAGCGATCTCAAATTCACCAACCCCCACGCCTTTCCCGTGCGACTGACCGCCGAGGTGTTCGAGGGGGGCGTGCGCGTGTATTTTTCAGGGCAAAAGGACGGGTATCGCTACGAGATCGTATCGAGCGTACTTTCCGAAACGCCGCCATCTGCGCCCATTATCAAGGCAGGGGATAAAGAGGAAATACTCCGCTCCCCCAAAAACGGGGTGAAGAGCGAGGCGTATTTGGAGCGGTATCACGGGGAAAAGCTGGTAATGCGCAAACGTCTGCGCACGGACGAATATCGCCCCGTTCAGGGAATAATGGTCAAAAAAATCGAGAATACGCCCGATTAAATACCTTTCAACGCTTGTCTTTTCTTGGAAAAAATGTTATAATAAAGAGAACTATTATACGGGAAAAGCGTCGTAAGACGAAAATGGAGCTTTTCCCTTTGGAAAAGGCAGGTTGACGATGGAAAGACTTCAACTCAAAGAACTTAATGCAAACCTTGTTGCCTACGGCGATAAAGAGGTGGTCGTGGCAGGCTGGGCGAGAACGATTCGCGATTCGAAAGCGTTCGGCTTTATCGAGCTCAACGACGGTAGCTGTTTCAAGAGCACGCAGATCGTGTTCGAACGCGCAAATCTTGTTAATTACGACGAGATTGCACGCGGTAACGTGGGTATGGCGCTCGTGGTGAAAGGGAAAGTGGTGCTCACGCCCGAAAATAAACAACCCTATGAAATCAAAGCGACGGAAATTACGGTAGAGGGGGAATCGACGCCCGATTATCCCCTGCAAAAGAAACGTCATTCCGTCGAATTTTTGCGTGAAATCGCGTACTTGCGACCGAGAACGAATTTGTTCGGCGCGGCGTTCAGAATCCGCAGCGAGGCGGCGATCGCCGTGCATAAATTCTTCAACGACCGCGGCTTTGTCTACGTGCACACCCCCATTATCACGGGCAGCGATTGCGAGGGCGCGGGCGCAATGTTCCAAGTAACCACCCTTGATCTCGACGAGCTTGCAAAAGGTGGCAAAAAGGTCGATTATAAAGAGGACTTTTTCGGTAAAAAAGCGGCGCTTACCGTTTCGGGACAGCTGAACGCGGAAACGTACGCAATGGCGTTTGGCAACGTGTACACGTTCGGTCCGACCTTCCGCGCGGAGCACTCCAACACGGCGCGCCACGCCGCAGAATTTTGGATGATCGAGCCTGAAATGGCGTTCTGCGATTTAGCAGGGGATATGGACGTGGCGGAAGCGATGGTGAAATATATTATCGATTACGTGAGCGAAACGTGCAAAGACGAGCTGGAATTCCTCAATAAATTCGTGGATAACGGACTGCTCGAAAGATTGAAAAACGTTTCGGAGAATGCGTTCGTGCGTTTGACGTATACCGAGGCGATCGAAATACTCAAACAGAACGCGGATAAATTCGACGATAAAAATATTTTCTGGGGCAAGGACTTGCAGAGCGAGCACGAAAGATTCCTCACGGAAAGCGTGTATAAAAAGCCGGTGTTCCTCACCGATTACCCCAAGGAAATCAAAGCGTTCTATATGAAACAAAACCCCGACGGAAAAACGGTGGCGGCGGCGGATCTGCTCGTTCCTGGGATCGGGGAGCTCGTCGGCGGCTCGCAAAGGGAAGAGGACTACGAAAAGCTTTATAACCGCATTAAAGAGCTTGGTATGAACCCCGAGGACTACTCGTGGTATCTTGCTCTGCGCAAATACGGCGGTACGACGCACAGTGGCTTTGGTTTGGGCTTTGAAAGAATGGTGATGTATTTAACGGGTATCGCGAATATTCGCGACGTCGTGCCCTATCCCAGAACGGTGAGCAATCTCGAATATTAAGGAGAAAAATATTATGACGAAGATCGTAGTAGACGCAATGGGCGGCGATTTCGCCCCGAAACAGCAGGTGGCAGGCAGTGTGCAGGCGCTGAATAAGGACAAGGATTTATATTTAATCCTCGTCGGCGACGAAACGCAAATCCAAGCGGAGCTTGCGAATTATCAATATGATCAAACGCGTTTGGAGATCGTACATACGACGGAAACGATCGGTATGGAAGAAGTACCGACGAAAGCGGTAAAAACGAAAAAGGACTCCTCCCTCGTCGTGGCTTTCCGACTTCTGAAAGAGGGAAAAGCAGAGGGTTTGGTATCGTCCGGCTCGACGGGCGCGGTGCTCACCGCAGGCGTACTCATTTTAGGTCGGCTCAAAGGGGTATCCCGTCCGGCACTTTGTCCTGCGATCCCCAACCATAGAGGAGAGATTACTCTGCTTTGCGATTGCGGTGCGAATTTGGAATGTAAGAGCATAAACCTGGTGCACTTTGCCATGATGGCGTCGGCGTACGCGCAGACGGTGTTCGGCGTAGAGAATCCGCGCGTAGGCTTGCTCAACAACGGCACGGAAGATCATAAAGGGCTTTTGTTACAGCAGGAAACGAACGAAATACTTAAAAAGATCGAATGTATCAACTATCAAGGCAACGCCGAGGCGCGCGAGTTGATGTACGGCGATATCGACGTTATGGTGTCCGACGGTTTCACGGGCAATATCGCTATGAAAGCGGTGGAGGGTTGCGGCAAAGCGGTGTCCACGATCATGAAAAAAGAATTTAAGCGCAATCTGTTCACCAAGCTCAAAGCGTTGCTTTGCGGCGATATCATCAAAAAGATCAAAAAAGGTCTGGATTACGAGGGCGTGGGTGGCGCGACCTTTTTAGGGCTCACCAAAGCGGTGGTCAAAGGGCACGGCAATTCCAAGGCGCTCGGCTTTTCCGTATGTATCGCGCAGGCGGCAAGCGCGGCGCGCGGTAACCTCACGGAAAAGATCAAAGGTATGCTTGATAGCGTAGATTTAGACGCAATCACGGCAACGGCAACGGGAGCAAACGAATGAGCTTTCCACACGCCGAAATTGAAAAAAAGCTGGGCTATACGTTCAAAAATAAAGCCCTGCTCGAAGAGGCGTTCACGCACTCTACTTACAGTCATCTGTTCGGCGGTAAGCATAACGACCGTATGGAATATTTAGGCGACGCGGTGTTAGAGCTCGTCGTTACCGAATGGCAATACGGCAAGGACGAGAAAGCGACGGCGGGAAAGATGACTTCGCAACGGCAAAAGCTTGTTTGTCAAGGCGCGTTAGATTCTGCGGTGGACGCGTTGGGCGTGTACGGATATTTGCGGTATAAGGGGACGGAATATAACCTTAAAGGCAAGCCCAAATCGAGCTTGTTCGAGGCGATCGTTGCGGCGATCTACCTCGACGGTGGGTATGCGCAGGCAAAGAAATTTATTATAAAGCACGGTAATTTGAAATTAGGTATCAAAACGGGTAACGCCACGGGCGAACTCAAAGAATTTTTAGAACGGCGCGGACAGCCACAGGCAACGGCGGATATCACGCGCACGGGCAAGGACAACGCGCCGCATTTTTATTGTACCCTCCGTGCAATGGGCGAAGAGGCGCAGGGCGAGGGTACGACGAAAAAAGAGGCGATTGCAACTGCCTCCGCTCGCTTGCTTTGGGAATTGCAACAAAAACGCGTATAAGGGCGTATCTTTGCCCCTCGGCGGTTTTCGCCTTGCTCGTTTACGTCTTGTAAAGTCGCGGCGGCGGACCTTCCGCGCTCGGGGCAAATCTACAACCCTTCTCCGCGTTTTTCGGAGATTAAGTGAAACATAATACGTAAAAGGAGAATATAAGTGGACTTAAAAGAAATACAACTCGTCGGTTTCAAATCCTTTGCCGACAAAACGAAGATCCGATTTGAGGACGGGGTAACCTGTATTGTAGGTCCGAACGGTTGCGGTAAGAGTAACGTTGCCGACGCGGTACGTTGGGTGCTGGGCGAAAAATCAGCGAAAGCCCTGCGCGGATCGAGTATGCAGGACGTCATTTTCGGCGGTACGGTAACGAGAAATCCGCAGTCGAGCTGTGAGGTTACTCTCATTTTTGATAATGAAAAGGGTACGTTCCCCGATATTAACGAGCCGGAAGTGTCTATGACACGTCGCCTTGATCGTAAAGGGGATAGTAAATACCTTATCAACGGGCAGGTAAGCCGTCAACGCGACCTCGTCGAGCTTTTTCATAAGAACGGTTTGGGCAAAGAGGGGTATTCGATTATCGGACAAGGTCAGGTGGAGCAGATTATGAACGCGCGCCCTGAAAACCGTCGCGTCATTTTCGAAGAGGCACTCGGGCTTATGATCTATAAGAACCGTAAAGAGGAAATCGAGCGTAAGATCCAGGACTCCAACTCTAATTTGTTTATCTACCGTCAGCGTATCGATGA
>JAZNEZ010000187.1:0-2970 GCA_045588875.1 Candidatus Scatosoma sp.
ACCGAGCTGCCAAGCGTCGAGCGGCGTATATCCCTTGCTCTTCATACCCTCCAAGCGGTCGTAGTTCGCTTTCGTAAATTGAGGCATAACGTAGTCCACTTCGCCACTTTCGAGCTTGTCGAGCGCGTTGGAGGGGCTAACGACCTGCATACGGATTTTTTCCGCTTTCACTTCAAACATAAAGTTTTTATTCGCTTTGAAATATACGACGCTGCTCTTCCAGAAATTCGCACCCGTAGGCATATCGGAGTTGTTTTCGTCCGTCGCCATAAACGCACCTGCACCGACAGGCACTTCAACGTGCTGTTGCGATTGAATAACCTTGCTCTGGAATTCGCTACTTGCCCATTCCACGCCGAATTTATTGTTCGCAATATCAATCACTACGTCGTTACCCGTGCCGTTTTTCGACGCATAATAATGCGCGGGAGCAACCGTAAAGCCGAAGTTGTAAATCGCTTTGGGGTCTTGCCCGTTAATCGTGATTTGGAGCACATCGTATTCGTCGCTCTTTTTGGGCGTACCATCCGCATTATGCTCGTGCGCTACCTTATAAGTAGTGTTGCCGATTTTCACAGACTGCACGTCCGTCGTATGACCGAGCGAGACGATACCCGAAATATTGGGGAATTCCAACGAGCCGTCTTCCTCCGCGTTGTTATGGAGTAAAATATCCATAGCGTCCGCTGTGTACTTGGTGGTCAGCGTACCCGACGTACCCCACATTGTCAAGACGGAATTCAAACTTTGTTCAATCGTGTTGATATACACTCTTTCAATCGCCGTTTCCTTCGTCAATTTAGAAACGTCCGTCGAGCCCTCAAACTTTTCAATTTTCAGCTTATTCTTTTTGCCTTTTACTTCCTCGTATTTCGGCGTAATCCAACCCTCGTAAAGATAGAACTTGAAAATATCGTTAGAAAGCTCCGTTTTCCATTCACTATAAGGCGCAGTCGTCAGGTCAAAGGATTCCTTTGCCGCCTTAAAGTCGGATTCAAGCTCCTCCTTAAACGTTTCAAGCGTGAACAAATAGTCCTCTTCGAGCTTAGCGCGGTAGTCGCTCATTTCAAGATCTTCCTGCTCCGCTTCGGAGGCAACCGCGTCCATATACGAGGACGTAACGTCGTGCGCTCTAATCGCCGCGAGCATTTCATCTTTGGTGATACCGTTGAAATCGTCGTCCTCCGCGTCTACTTGGTCGTTAAACACAAGCACGAGCTCATCGATTCTGTCCTTTGCCGCACCTGCCGCGTTCGCGGAAAGCTTTGCGCTCTCCTCGTCGCCGCCGTCCGACGTATTCGTCTGCGTACGGTATTGTGCGAGCCCTTTGATGTCAATCGAGTACATAGTCGAAGAACCTGTGTACACGGGATCAAGGTATTCGTAGATGTTGAACATAACGTCGTTCATAGTCAAGGGCTTGCCGTCCGAGAACTTCAAGTTGTTCTTGATAACGAACGTATACGTCGATTCGCCCTCCGCACCCTTCGTCGCGTCAAAGACAGGATCTGCGAACGCCTTAACGACCGTAGGCTCGTCATCACCTGCAATCGGCAAACCGTTGTTGTCCGTAGAAAGCATACCGATTTGGGTCATACCTACCACGTCCATGTCCGTACCCGACGTTGCGTAGAAAGGATTGAACAAGCCGCTCAATTCTTCCGTCATCAATACGATACTGTCCTTATTGCTACCGCCGCACGCCACGAGCGACGACGAAGAAGAAAGAACGACCGCACCGCAAAGCACCGTGCTCAATACGCGCATCATTGTTTTCTTTTTCATATTAGTTACCTCCGTTTGTTTGTGTATTGATATTATAAATTTCTTGCGTTAAGTATTTCGTCGAAGACAAGAACGTTATCGCAACCGTTCCGTCCGCCGCCACCGTTACCGCGTCTGCCTCGTTGGGGTCGATAGAAAAATTGTACTTGTTTTCCTCGTTCAATTTCTTTTCGCCGTAGATTTGCAAGGCTATCTCGTTGCGGGTAAGTCCCGTCGTTTTTCCGTTTGCGAGCAAATCGAAACTACAATCGCCACGCGGCGTAATTTTTCCGATTTTGAACGTACCGCCCACCGCGACGTTCGCAATCTGTGCCTCCTCTTCGATCTCACCTGCGAGCAAGCCGAAATAGCGATCGGCTTTGGGATAACCCGTATAAGCCAAATCAAACGTAACGTTTGTAAAGGTGAGATTTTCAAGCTTTGCTCCGTCGTCAATTCTACCGAACACACCGCCGTACTCGGAGGATTCCGAAGAATATTTCGCGGTAATGTTAGAAAGGGTATAATTTTGCCCCGCCGACGAATACATCTGTCCTTTGAACTTTCCGTAGACGAACGTAGGCGACCAAGTCAAGCCCGTAAAGTCAAGGTCTGCTTGAATTTCGTAGATACCTTTTAGATTTGCGTTATCGAGGAGCTGCTTTGCCGTACTGATCCGATAATGCTCGCCCTCCTCCAACGTTACGTAGATATTCTGCACGCGGTTTTCCACTTTCAACGCGCCGTCCTCGCCGTAGTCGGGGTTAAGCGTTCCATAATGCTCCGTTTGCCCGACGATTTCCTGCGTGCAAGCCTCGTCAAAATACGCTTTGGAAAAGGTCGTGCCCTCTATCTTCGGGAAAGTATACGTACCCTTTGTGGCGTAATCGTGGGTATACTCCATCGCGCCCTCGCTCCATTGTGGCAACCAAATGGTGTCCTTGTCTGCCGTCGTCGAGCCTGTCGCGTTCGCCATTTTGTAGTCGAACGAGGTAATCTCCTCCATTTTCGTCCACTCGCCGTCTTGTTGGTAGTAGTAGTTGAACTCGTAATACTGCACCCAACCTGCGTAGAGCGTCATAGAGAATTCCGTCATGGACGAGGTGTAGTCAATGGTATCCGTTTCAAAATCCCAATACCCCGAATACGTATAGGCAGGCGTAACCGCCGTTTCCTTTTCGCCGTCCTGCAAGCTCGCGTAGACGT
>JAZNEZ010000188.1:0-4702 GCA_045588875.1 Candidatus Scatosoma sp.
AAAAAAATACGCAGTTTTTTCTATTATACCATATTTCAAAAAAGAAAGCTATAAAATAGCCGTAAGTTTTTATAAAAATTAAAAAAAGTCGATCCTCGTTTGGATCGACTTTTTCGTTCTCATTACATAGAACCCAAATAAACGAAAAACATTATGGTTGCAATCGCAAGCGCAGCAATCGAAAACCCTTTACCTTTTCCGTTTCGCTTATTCGCTCGCGACAATCCTACGCCACCGAAAATCCAACCGAGCAGTGGAATAAAAAAGGAACATATAAAGCCCGCCACTGCCATACCGTTCTTTTCCTGTTTCTCCTCGCTCTGTACGGAAAAGAGTTTATCCGTAGCAACGCCACAATGCGGACAAATAACCGCCTCGCCATTAATTTCTTGACCGCAATTTTTACAAAACATAGTTTTTGTACCTCCAAATATAAAATTTTTTCATTTGCGCAATAATATTATAAGGCACATTGTGCCTTTTGTCAAGCAAAAATTGCACAATGTGCTATTATTTTTATATGATAACGATTACGGAAATTCAAAAACGGTTACGCGAAGCAATACAATACAGCAACATTTCACAAAAAGAACTTGCGGAAAAGTTAGGCATAAACCCCTCTACCGTGAGTAAGTATATGCGTCTTGACAAATATCCGTCGCTCGACACTTTTGCAAATATCTGCCAAATTTTGGATATTTCCGCCGACGATATTTTGGGCTTACAATAAAAAATTATCCGACCGAATTTTCGGTCGGATTTTTTCTTTATTGCGTAACGATAACCTGCGCGTAGCGGAGTACCTTTTCGCCCTTTTTATAGCCCTTTACGTATACCTGTTTCACGATACCACTCTCCTCACCTTCGATAGCAGGCGTTGCCATAATCGCCTCTGCATACGTCGCGTCGAAAGGCTGTCCCAAGGGGTTAATCTCTTCCACGCCCTCGCCTTCGAGTACTTTCTTAAAAGAAGCAAGCACCATTTCCACGCCCTGCTTGGTGTTCTCGTCCGTGCAGGACATAAGCGCGCGTTCGAGGTTATCCCCGATCGGGAATAACGCCGCGATCACGTCATTTCTGCCCTCTTGGTAGCGTTGCGCCGCCTGATTTTGCGTGCGACGACGGTAGTTTTCATACTCGGCGGTTACGGCGTACCATTTACGCTTACTTTCTTCCGCCTCCGCTTGCGCTTTATCGATTTCTTCCTGCCATTTTTTATTGTTCTTTTTCTTTTCTTTCGTCGCCTTTTCTTCCGTTTCCGTCGCGACGGTTTCTTTTACTTCTTCGTTTTTCATTGTCCATCTTCCTTTTTCGTCGTCTATTATTTATAACGCAAATTACCGCTTATTAAACGGATTTTTCTGTTTTTTCTAAAATGCGGAGAGTGCGACAGGTTGCCGCAAAACATGGGTTTTGCCCGACGGGAGTTTACAAGAAGTAAATGACCGAGGGCAAGTTCCGTTTTTGCGGATAAGATGCCGTGCTATACGCGTTTTAGATTTCTAAATGCGCAAATTTATCGCGACGAGAGTACCGATAAAAAATCGCCTTTCTGCCGATCACCGCCACGGGCACTGCCTCTAAAAGTTCCGCAACGTTTTCGGCAAGATTGCGCGCGTCGTCGTCCGCGGTTTCCAAAATATTCACCTTGATCAGCTCGTGCGCGTCGAGCGCGTCGGACAGCGTTTTTAAGAGGTTATCGGTGATTCCCCCCTTGCCGATCTGCGTGATCGGCGATAAATTCGCCGCGATCGATTTTAATTTACTGCGTTGTTTGCTCGTTATATTTTCACTCGTGATAATCATAATTTTCTCCTTTTAAGGTATGAAGTCGAACTCGACGTCGCCGATCGACACCGTGTCACCTTCCTTGCAACCCATTTTCGAAAGTTCTTTAATCACGCCGCGCAGGCGTAAAACTTTTTGGAAATACTGCATAGAATCGGGATTGTTCAAGACTACGTTTCTGCAAAGCATATCGATCAGACCGCCGACGACCACGTACACGCCGTCGTCGTCCTTGAATATCTCGAAAGACAGCTCGTCGTTCGCCTTATATTCGAATTCCTCGTCGGGGAGCACGGGCTCGACGGGGGGCAGGGTGGCAAGCACTTCGAAAATACCCTCAATAAGTTCCCTCGTACCCTCGCCCGAAAGCGCGGTGATCGGGAATATCTTATATTTTTTACCGAGTTTCTTCTTTAACGTTTTCAAATTTTCTTCCGCACCGAAAATATCGCACTTATTGCATACGATTATCTGCGGTAACTGAGATAAAACCTCGCTGTATTCTTTGAGCTCGTCGTTGATCTTTTTGAAATCTTCCAAGGGATCGCGCCCCTCACAGCCGGAAATATCGATCACGTGGCAAAGCATACGCGTTCGTTCGATATGACGCAGGAAATCGTGCCCTAGCCCCGCACCCTGCGCCGCGCCCTCGATCAGACCAGGGATATCCGCCGCCACGAACGATTTATCGTAATAACGCACCACGCCCAAATTCGGAGAAAGGGTGGTGAAATGATAATTCGCAATCTTCGGTTTTGCCGCGGAAATTTTCGAAAGGAGGGTACTTTTGCCCACGTTCGGAAAGCCCACGAACCCTACGTCCGCGATCACTTTCATTTCCAAAATCACGGTATGCGGTTTCACCTTTTCGCCCTTTTGCGCAAAGTTGGGCGCGTGCCGACGCGCCGTCGTGAAACGCACGTTGCCTTTTCCGCCGTTGCCACCGCGAGCAACCAACACTTCCTGTCCGTCCTCGAATACGTCGCAAATCAACCTGCCCGTTTCTTCGTCGCGGACGAGCGTGCCGAGGGGGACTTTGATATACGTGTTTTTGCCGCTTTTTCCAAAGCAACGGTTCGTGCCGCCCACCTCGCCGTTCTCGGCAAGAAAACGGGAAGTAAAGCGGAAAGAGAATAAGTCGTTCATATCCTTATCCCCGACGAAATATACGTCGCCGCCCTTGCCCCCGTCGCCACCGTCAGGACCGCACGCAGGCTTGCCCTTGAACGCCTTGAACGAGTTCATACCGTCGCCACCGTCGCCGGCTTTGATTAAAATTTTTACTTTATCGGTAAATTCACCGTTTGCCATACCTTAAAATCCTCATTTCAAATTGCAAATATAGTATACCAAACCCCCGAAAAAAAATCAATGAAAAACGGGCGCTTTACACTTATTTTCTCCCTTTCTTCCGCCGATTTTGCAAAAATTTCATCAAAAATTCGTAAAAATCGGGCGCAACCGTCGATGACACGGGATTGACGTGCAAGCCGAGCACAAGCTCACGCTGGCACACGGGATCGGAGATCGGCACCAAAGCGACGTCAGCAGAAACTTTCCCCCACGAATATTCGGGCCAAAAACCCACCCCCGCGCTCGCCCCGATCACGTTATGCACCGCCACGGGCGAGTCGGATTCGAACGAAATGCGCGGCTTGAACCCTGCGTACGCACAAAACCGATCGCATAAACTACGGAACGGGCGTGAGCCTGCTAGATTGACGAACCCCTCGCTGCTCACCTCTTTCAATTCGATCGACGCGCGCGTGGCGTACGACGAATTTTTCGGTACGGCAAGATAAACTTTCTCCTCCATCACCCACCGTTTTTCAAAAGCAGGCAACGCCGCAAAATCGGTCGTTCCTGTGGAAACGGACACGTCGCAGTCCGTTTCCGCCTCGTTTTGAATGAGCTGAAACACCGTTTCGGGGTGTTTTTTCTTATACGCCACAACCGCGTCGGTTACCGCCGTGGAAGCCGCAAGCACGTTGAGCTTAACCGTACGTTTCCGCTCGATTTTCCGCGATTCTAACTCGTCGGGTATACTATCTATCTGCACAAACACGCTTTCGAGCTTGTTTTTGAGAAATTCCCCGAACTCGGTCAGATAAATATTCCTGCCCTTTTTATAAAAAAGCGGCGTGCCAAGCTCTTCTTCGAGTTGTTTGACCGTTTTCGTCAGCGCAGGCTGGGCAATGTGTATTTCTTCCGCCGCGCGCGTTACGTGCTCGTGCTTTGCCACGATATAAAAATACCGCAATTTCATCAAATCCATGGATAATCCCTCCGCACATTGATAACCTGTAGTTATCAATTACATAACAATTATATATTTTACATTTCCTTTTGTCAAGTGTATAATAGTAGCAAAGAACAAAAGAAAGGAGATTTTTTATGGTTGTATTTTTTGAAACGCTTATGCTGATATGCTTTGGCGTGTCGTGGCCCATTTCCGTTTACAAAAGCCTGACTTCGGGCTCGACGAAAGGAAAAAGCGTGGTGTTTACGGTCGCGATCATGATCGGATATATCGCAGGGATCGCAGGCAAGATCGTGGGCGGAAATATCAATTACGTGCTCGCGCTGTATTTTATCAACCTCGCGTTCGTGTCCTTGGATTTCGCACTATACTTTGTCAACCGCCACAAAGAGAAAAACCGTCGCGCGTGAACCTCACACACGACGGTTTTAATATTCTATCGATTATTTCTGCGCAGCGGCAACCTGTTTTGCCACTTCTTCGCTCAAATCCTCGCTCTTCTTTTCAAGACCTTCGCCCATTACGAAGAACGCGAACTTGTTGATCGACGCGTTTACGCCCTTCAAAAGATCGGAAACTTTCTTGGAATCGTCTTTGATGAACGCCTGTTCAAGCAGACAGTTTTCCTCGTAGAATTTCTTAATTCTACCCATA
>JAZNEZ010000189.1:0-3654 GCA_045588875.1 Candidatus Scatosoma sp.
GGGTAAGGCGGTTGCCGACGAAAATAAAACGTACGAAATGTACGCCGATTATCGCGAGCCCGTTGCGGAAATCAAAAGCCACCGCGTGCTTGCCTTGAATCGCGGCGAGAAAGAAGAATTTTTGAAAGTGTCGATTGAGGTGGACGAGGAATTTGCCAAGCGTATCACGGCGGCAGGTTTTTTGAAAGGCGACGGCGAATCTTCCAAACTCGTTAAACAAGCGGCGGAGGACAGCTACGACCGTTTGATTAAACCCTCGGTAGAAAGAGAAGTGCGTGCACAAATGTTCGAAGACGCAAGCGAGCAAGCAATTAAAATGTTCGAGCTCAACCTCAAACCGCTTTTGATGCAACCGCCCGTAAAAGATAAGATCACGATGGGTTGGGATCCTGCCTATCGCACGGGCTGTAAAATCTGCGTAGTGGACGGTACGGGCAAGGTGCTCGATAAAACGGTCGTATTCCCCACGCCGCCGCAGAATAAAACCGCAGAGGCGAAAGTAACGCTCAAAGCGATGATCGCCAAACACGGCGTGGAAGTTATTTCCTGTGGTAACGGCACGGCGAGTAAGGAAAGTGAAATGTTTATCGCCGAGCTTATCAAAGAAATCAAAGCGGAAACGGGGCGCGAAGTCGGTTACGTGATCGTAAGCGAGGCAGGCGCAAGCGTATATTCGGCAAGCGCGCTCGCCGCGGAAGAATTTCCCGATTACGACGTTACCGCGCGAAGCGCCGTATCGATTGCAAGAAGGTTGCAAGATCCGCTTGCAGAGCTTATCAAAATCGACCCCAAATCGATAGGAGTGGGGCAATATCAACACGATATGAACGAAAAGCGGTTAGACAGTGCGCTTTCGGGCGTGCTTGAAGATTGCGTGAACAGCGTGGGCGTGGATTTGAACACCGCTAGCGTTTCCCTTTTGAAATACGTCGCAGGTCTGAATAATGCCGTTGCGAAAAATATCGTGGCGTATCGTGAGGAAAACGGTAAATTCAAATCGAGAAAACAGCTGTTGAAAGTTCCCAAACTCGGCGAAAAGGCGTTCACGCAATGCGCAGGTTTCTTGCGCGTAGACGGCGGTGATAATATTTTGGATAACACCGCGGTACACCCTGAATCTTACGAAAAAGCAGAAAAATTGCTCGGACTTTTCGCGTACACGAAAGAGGACGTGAGGGCAAGGCGTATCGCCGATTTGCGCCAAAAAATCAAAGCATACGGCGAAGAGAAAGCGGCGAGGGAAACGGATTTGGATAAAGAAACGTTGGAAGATATCGTAACCGAGCTTATGAAACCAGGGCGGGATATCCGCGACGCGCTCCCTGCGCCTATGCTCCGTAAAGATATTATGAGTATCGAGGATCTCAAAGTCGGAATGGAAATCACGGGCACGGTGCGAAACGTGGTTGATTTCGGCGCGTTTGTCGATATCGGCGTGCATCAGGACGGACTCGTACATATCTCAGAAATCACCGAACGGTATATCAAGCACCCGTCGGACGCTTTGAAAGTCGGGCAAGTGGTGCAGGTGCGCGTTAAGGAAGTTGATTTGAAGAAAAATCGGATTGCGTTGACGATGAAAAAGAAGAACGGATAGAAAATCGGAATATTTCCGAAAAACACTTGACTTTTTTTCACTTTTATATTACAATAAAAATGTAGTTTATAACTTCACTTTTAACGGAGGATATCATTATGTTAGAAAAAATTCAGGCAATGCTTGCCGAAGCGCTCAACTTGTCCTTAGATAAGGTTACGCCCGAAGCAAAAATCGTGGAAGACCTCGGCGCGGATTCTTTGGACGTGGTGGAACTTTTGAGTCGTCTTGAAGACGAATACGGGATTATGATCCCCGACGACGAAGTAGAAAACCTCGTCACCGTAGCAGACGTTGCCGCAGAGCTTGATAAGCTCGTTAAATAAGCAGAAAAGAGCTTTCGAAATAAATCGAAAGCTTTTTTTCTTTGCCCGTTAGAAACGTTTGCTTAAAAAGTTTGAATATGGTATAATCTTCAAGGAAATATAATTTTTGAGGTATATAAATGTTACAGGTTACGGGAGTATCGTTGCAATACGGCAGTAAAAAACTGTTTGAGGACGTAAATCTTAAATTCACGAAAGGCAACTGCTACGGGATTATCGGCGCAAACGGCGCGGGGAAATCCACCTTTCTGAAAGTGCTTTCGGGCGAGATCGAGCCGCAAAAAGGGTTTGTAACGTTGGATAAAAACGAGCGTATGTCCGTTTTACAACAAAACCAGAATATGTACGATAACGAAACGGTTTTGCGTACGGTTATGATGGGGTATAAACGCCTCGTTGAGGTAATGGACGAAAAGGACGCGCTGTATGCTAACCCCGATTTCTCGGAAGAGGACGGCATTAAAGCGGCGGAGCTTGAAAGCGAATTTGCCGAAATGAACGGTTACGACGCCGAATATCAGGCAGGACAACTTTTGAACGCCTTGGAGATCGGCGAGGATCTGCATTACACGATGATGAGCGAGCTGGACGCGAAACAAAAGGTGCGCGTGTTGCTTGCGCAAGCGTTGTTCGGCGATCCCGACGTGCTCCTTTTAGACGAGCCTACGAATAACCTCGACATTAAAACGGTACGTTGGTTGGAAAATTATTTAATGGATTTTGAGAATACCATTATTATCGTTTCCCATAACCGCCACTTCCTCAATAAGGTTTGTACGAATATTTGCGACGTGGATTTCGGAAAGATCAATATGTACGTCGGTAACTACGATTTCTGGTATCAGACGAGCCAACTGCTTGCCCGTCAGCAAAAGGAACAGAATAAAAAAGCGGAGCAACGCGCCAAGGAATTGCAGGAATTTATCGCGCGTTTCGCCGCAAACGCATCCAAATCCCGTCAGGCAACCTCGCGTAAAAAGGAGCTTGAAAAGCTTACGATCAACGATTTCAAGCCGTCCTTGCGTAAATATCCCTATATCGATTTCAAATTCGAAAAGGAAATCGGCAACGATATTTTAATGGTAGAGGACTTGACGAAAGAGGGGTATTTTAAGAACGTATCGTTCACCGTACAGCACGGCGAAAAAATCGGTATCGTTTCCAACAAAAGCACTACCCTTACGATGCTTTACGATATCCTTACGGGCAAAGAACAGCCGGACGCCGGCACGATCCGTTGGGGAAAAACCGTTTCCTGTTCTTATTTCCCGCAAAATAATAACGAATATTTCCTCGATTGCGACTTGAATTTGGTGGAATGGCTTTCTCAATTTTCCTCCGATCATTACGAAGAATATTTGCGCGGCTGGCTGGGCAGAATGTTATTCTCGGGCGAAGAGGCGCTGAAAAAAGCAAAAGTATTGTCGGGCGGCGAAAAGGTACGCTGTATGCTTGCCAAAATGATGTTGGAGGGGAGTAATTTCCTGATTTTCGACGAGCCTACCAACCACCTTGACCTCGAATCCATCACGGCGCTGAACAACGGTTTAAGCCATTATCGCGGCTGTATGCTCCTTACCTCCCACGACCAAGAGTTAATGAACACGGTTGCAAACCGTATCATTGAAATCAACGATACGAAAACGTACGATAGACAAGTAACTTACGACGAATATATCGATGAAACTACTTGATTTTTCGTAATACTTCGTATTTTCTACATTTTTCGAC
>JAZNEZ010000190.1:0-9057 GCA_045588875.1 Candidatus Scatosoma sp.
CTCAATCTTATCAAAAAGGATATTCTCGTGATTGACGGCGTAACGGGCGAAGAGCATCTTTCCGCGCTCAAAAACGGTGCGGTGATTACCTGCAACCATTTTTCGGCGTTCGATAATTATATCGTGTTTCACTGTATTCGAAAGTATCTGCCGAGGAAGTATCTTTATAAAGTCATTCGTGAGGGGAATTATACGAATTTCAAAGGGCTTTACGGCTTTTTATTCCGACATTGTAACACTCTTCCCCTATCGCGTAACCGTCGCACTATGATCAATTTCAGCTCGGCGGTGAACACGCTTTTGAAAAGAGGGGAAAGCATACTCATTTATCCCGAACAGGAAATGTGGTGGAACTATCGCAAGCCCCGACCGTTCAAAGTGGGCGGTTTTAAGCTTGCGCAAAGGGCAGGCGTGCCCGTGCTCCCCACCTTTATCACGATGGAGGACGATCCCACGCGTTTGGACGAGAACGGGTATCCCGTGCAACGGCATACGTTGCATATTATGCCCCCCATTTATCCAAGCGACAGCGCGGAGAAAATGAAAGACGAGGCGTTCGAGGCGTGTAAGGCAAAGTACGAAGAGGTGTACGGCGTGCCACTCACTTATACAACGGAGGAATAAAAAATGATCTTATACCCGATCGTGATCTGCGGTGGCGCGACGATGATCGCTACGACGACCGCGCTACTCAGAAACGAAAAATTTTTAGCCACGCTCGGCTTTACGTGGCTTGCGGTGGCGCTAATCGTTTTGATCGACGCGCTCGTGGCGGCGGTTTGCCGTTCGTTGCCTGAAAGTTTCGCCGATCCCGAAAGGAAAATTTTTGCCGTATCGAAGAAAGAAAAGCTTTTTTACGAACGGCTGAAAATACGAAAATGGAAGGACAAAATTCCCGAGATCGGGCATCTGACGGGCTTTCGGAAAAACAGACTTGCTAAGCCCAACGATCCTAAATATCTCCGTCGGTTTCTTTTGGAAAACTGTTACGGAGAAATCGTACATATCGTCAGCGTGCCGTGCGGTTTTGC
Source organism: Candidatus Scatosoma sp. (assembly GCA_045588875.1). Taxonomy (GTDB): domain Bacteria; phylum Bacillota; class Clostridia; order Christensenellales; family Borkfalkiaceae; genus Scatosoma. Next base: position 1,032 of record JAZNEZ010000190.1, read on the forward strand.
GATTTTAGCCTTTCGCAGGCTCACGAAAACGTGGCTTGCGATTGCTTTGCCCGTGGCGATCGTTAACGCGATTTTGAATATTTTGCCGATATTCGTGCTCCGATATAATTATTACAAACTGAAAATACTCGAAAAAAGACGCGCTGTGAAATAACGGCGCGTCTTGCTTTCGAAAAGATCGAGGGCGTGGAAAAAGAGACAGTCAAGTAGGTCAGAAAGCGCGCGAGGGCTTGTTTGCGGTTTTTTTATAAAAAAATTAAAAAAATTTCGTCAAAAAAGAGGAAATGAAAGGGTTTTGTCGAATAATACGTAAAAGGAGGGCAAAGATTATGCAAAGCAAGGAAACGTTTTCGTGCGTGCGCGAGCGCGTATGTGCACAGGAAGAACGCTTTCTCTCGCCGTATGCTATGCGCTCCTCGCAAACGCAGGGCAGAGCGAGAGAGGAAAAACGTTGCGATTTCCGCACCGATTTTCAGCGCGACCGCGACCGTATTATTTACAGCAATTCGTTCAAGCGTTTGAAAAATAAAACGCAGGTGTTTTTCGCGCCTGAGGGGGATCATTACATCACTCGTCTTACGCACACCCTCGACGTTTCGCAGATCGCCCGTTCGATTGCGCGCTCGTTGGCGCTCAACGAGGATCTTGCCGAGGCGATTGCGCTTGGACACGATCTTGGGCATACCCCCTTTGGGCACGTGGGCGAAAGGGTGCTTGCCAAACTTTCCTCCAACGGGTTTTTCCATAACGAACAGTCTCTCCGTGTGGTGGATTGTATTGAAAAGGACGGCAGAGGGCTCAATTTAACCTACGAGGTCCGCGATGGGATATTAGAGCACAAAAGCTCGGGAAAGCCCAAAACGCTCGAAGGACAGGCGGTGTCTTTGGCAGACCGTATCGCGTATATCAATCACGATATTGAGGACGCGATCCGCGCAGGGATATTAAAGGAAAACGACCTGCCCAAAACCGCCGTCGCCGTGCTCGGAAACGCAACGAAAACGCGTATCAATACCGCGATCGCCGATATTTATCAAACTTCGTACAATCAGAATTTCGTGCGTATGTCTGACGAGGTGATGACGGCGACGAACGAGCTTAGAACATTTATGTTCGAACGGGTGTACGAGCTCGCGAACAAGTCCATTCAGGAGCGTTCCGAGCGTATGCTTACGCAGATGTTTGATTATTTTACTAAAAACGTAGACAAGCTGCCCACGCGGTATTTGCGATTGCTCGACCGCGACGGGAAAGAACGGGTTGTTTGCGATTATTTATCGGGAATGACGGATAGGTACGCAATCGGCGTATTTGAAGGGTTGTTTATTCCCTCGACGTTTTCTATCGGAGGCTTGGATTCGTGAGCGTTAGCAGAGGCTTTGATCTCCGCTTTATGCAGGAGCTCAAACAAAAAAACGAAATCGTGGAAGTGATCGGCGGCTACGTGTCGCTCGATAAAAAAGGCAACACGCATTGGGCGTGCTGTCCCTTTCACCACGAAAGAACGCCCTCGTTTGCCGTCAATCAAGCCGAGCAGTTCTATCATTGTTTCGGGTGCGGCGTTTCCGGAGACGTTGTGAAATTCGTCCAAGAAATCGAATCTACCGATTTCCACGGCGCGGTGCGTATCTTGGCGGCGCGCGCGAAAATGCAAGTACCCGAAAGTAATTTCGATTCGGAAAAAGCGGTCGAAATGAAAAAGAAACGGGATACTATGGCGAAAATACTCCTCGACTGTGCAAGGTTTTATCTTTCTAACCTATATAGTGGCGATTCGCGCGCCGAGGCGCATTTGCAGTATATTCAAAACCGTAAAATGACCCCTACGACCGTGAAAAAGTTCGGGTTGGGCGCGTCGCTCGATTTCTTCTCGTTGCCCGATTATCTTGCGAACAAAGGATATATGCGGCAGGATCTTATCGACAGCGGCGTGTTGAACGAATCGAAAAACGGTAAGCTCGTGGACTCGCAGGCAGGACGGCTCATATTCCCCATTATCAACGCGTTCGACGAGGTGGTGGCGTTCGGCGGTAGACTTCTCGAAAAGTCTGATTTCGCGAAGTATAAAAATACCAAGGAAACGTTGCTGTTCAACAAGAGCAAAACGCTGTATAATATCAACCAACTCAAAAAGCTCAAACGCAAACAGACGATCAAGGACGTGATTATCGTCGAGGGGTATATGGATACCATTTCCCTCTTCCAAGCGGGCTTTGAAAACGTGGTCGCGTCGATGGGTACGTCGCTTACCAAAGAGCAGGCAAGGCTCGTTAAAAGGTATTCGGACAACGTGCTCATTAGCTACGACGGCGATTTTGCAGGACAAAAAGCCGATCTGCGCGGTTTGGGAATTTTGAAAGACGAGGCGTTGAACGTGCGCGTCGTGCCGATGCCCGAGGGACTCGATCCCGACGACGTGGCAAAGCAGGGTGCGGACGCTTATCAAAAATGTCTGGACGCGGCAATGCCGCTGATCGATTACAAGATACACGCCGTGGAAAGAAAATACGATCTTTCCCGATCGGAGGAAAAACGCAAGTTCGTTGCCGAGGCGCTCAAAGTGGTTTCGGAGGCGGACAGCGAGAGCGTGAAAGAGGAATTGCTCCGGAAGTTACGCGATAAAACGGGGATTAGCTATCACGCGTTGGAACGCGATCTTGCAAACGTGCAAAAAACGCCCCCCGAAAAGCCTGCGCCGCAGGTGCAGGAGCAGACGCGTATTGCGGAAACGGCGGCAGGCACGGACAGACGGGTGAAAGCGGTGCGCTTTATCTTGGCGGCAAAGCTGTTTTCCGCGCCTTACGCTAAGGAGTATAAAGTGGAAAATCTCCCGATTACCGACTTAACGCACAAAGAAATCGCGGCGTATATAGCGGAGAGGGAGCGTTCGGGCGAGCGTATGCGCGCGAGCGAATTGTTTGAGGTTTTGGACGAGGACAGCGCGGAATTTAACGCCATACTCGATCTCAACTACGAGGACAAGCTTTCGGGCGAAAACGCCGAGCGGTTTTTCAGCGACTGTGTAAAAACGCTCACGCGCGAGGCGATCGAAAGGGAAAACGCAAGGCTCACCGAGGAGCTGAACGCGGAAACGGACGTGGAGAAACGTAAGGCAATTATGAAAAAGATCGCAATGAACGCGATCAAAAGCAATCAATTAAAAAAGTGAAAGGAAACGGGTGAAACCGTTCTTTATAAACGGAGGATAAAAGGGTGAATATATCCGAACAAAAACTCAACGAAATTTTAGAAGGCATCATCGGCAACTACGGGAAAAAGGGTAGTATTTCCACCAACGCGCTTTGCGACATTATGGAAAAATACGACACCAACCCCAACCAAATCGACTACGTGTATAAATACCTCGCGGAGGCAGGTATTCAGATCGTAGACGAGGATCAGCGCGATCGCGAACTTTTCGAACAGGCGCTTTCCGATATCGGGTTGGACGACCCCGTGAAAATGTATCTTAAAGATATCGGCAGAGTACCGCTGCTTTCCGCAGACGAAGAGGTCGATCTTGCTAAACGTATGATGGAGGACGACGAGGCGGCGAAAAAACGGCTTTCCGAGGCAAATCTTCGGTTGGTCGTATCGATTGCAAAACGCTACGTTGGTCGTGGTATGCTTTTCCTCGATCTCATTCAAGAGGGTAACCTCGGGCTTATGAAAGCCGTTGAAAAATTCGACTACCAAAAGGGATTTAAGTTCTCCACCTACGCTACGTGGTGGATTCGTCAGTCGATTACGCGTGCGATCGCCGATCAGGCGAGAACGATCCGTATTCCCGTGCATATGGTGGAAACGATCAATAAGCTCACGCGCGTACAGCGCTTGCTCCTCCAAGAGCTGGGCAGAGAGCCTACGCCCTCCGAAATCGCGGAAAAAATGGGCGTGAGCGAAGAGCGCGTTTGCGAAATACAAAAGATCGCGCAAGACCCCGTGTCCCTCGAAACGCCGATCGGCGAGGAAGAGGATAGTCATCTCGGCGACTTTATTGAGCACGAAAAGACGATTACGCCCAGCGATTCGGTCGCATTCACAATGCTCAAAGAACAGCTTTTGGGTGTTCTCGACACGCTGACGCCGCGCGAAGAAAAGGTGCTCCGCTTGCGCTACGGTATCGACGACGGAAAGCCCAGAACGCTCGAAGAAGTGGGCAGGGAATTCAACGTTACGCGTGAACGTATTCGTCAGATAGAGGCGAAAGCGCTCCGTAAGCTCCGCCACCCCTCGCGCAGTAAAAAACTGAAAGATTTTATTGAATAATGGGGTATTCCAAGCGCATTGACGCGCTTTGCGCGTTGCTCGAAAAAACGGACGTCTTTGCGGACGTGGGTTGCGATCACGGCTATTGCACGGAGTATATGCTCAAAAACGGGCTGTGCGAGCGCGCGATCTTTTCCGATATCAGTAAAGGCAGTTTAGCCAAAGCGGAAAAATTACTTGCCTCGTTCGTGGCGAAAGGCAGGGCAGTCCCCGTGCTTGGGAATGGATTTTTCGGCGTTCCTAAAACCGTGGGCGAAGTGCTGATTGCCGGCATGGGCGGCAGTGAGATCGTGGCGATACTCTCCGATAAAACGCACGGGTTTGTGCCCAAGCGGTTCGTGTTTCAGCCTATGCACGACAGTGAAAAATTGCGCAGGTATATTCTTGAACAAGGGGGATATATCGAACGCGACTTCACTTTTCAAGACGATAAATTTTACGACGTGCTCGTGGGCGGAAAGGCGGAAGATAGGACTGCCTTGGCGTATACCGACGCGGAGTATGAATTTGGCAGAGAAAATTTGCAAAAGCGCCCCAAAGCGTTTTTGGCGCGGACGGAAAAGCAACTGAAAAATATCGATAAATACCTCGCTATTCCCTCTTTACAGGCGCAAAGCCGTGAAGAACTTATGTTAAGGAAAGCGAGATTGCAAGGAGTGTTAAACGGTGAAACTTTGTGAGGCTTATCAAATCGTAGACGGGCTTGCGCCCAAGTCGATTAGCGACGAATATTGCTTAACGTACGGTGCGTATGATAACAGCGGCGTGCTTATCGACGTGGGCGAGGAGATTACGGGCGCGGTGTTTTCGCTCGATCTTTCGTTTGCGGCGATTGAAAAAGCCGTGCAAAGTCGCGCGAATTTGATCGTTACTCACCACCCTGCGATCTACGGAAAAATTTCGGATATCCGTGCGAGTGATTTTGAGCCGCTCGATAGAAAGCTCGTGGCGGCGTTGCGCAGCGGTATATCGGTGATTTCCATGCACCTCAACCTCGATTGCGCGCAAGGCGGTATTGACGAAAGCTTGATGCAGGGCGTTTGTCTTGCGTCGGGCATAGACGAGCCAAAAGACGTCGCGTTAATGCACGCGCTGTCCTTGGGCGGTTACGGCAGGGCGTATGCGATTAATCCCACGACTTTGCAAGTGCTTACGGAAAATATAAAAACCGTTTTTTCCACCGAGCGTGTACAAGTTTACGGCGATAAGAACAAGACGATTTCGCGCGTGGCGAGCTTTTGCGGCGGCGGTGCGGACGAGGCGGCGGTGGAGTTTGCCGTCAAACAAAAGGCAGACGTTATTCTTTCTTCCGATTTTAAGCATCACGTGATTACGCTGGCACTTGAATCGGGACTTTCCGTGATTGCGCTCACGCATTACGCATCGGAAAATTACGGATTTGAAAAATTTTATCAAAAAATCCGTCAAAGAATAGGGATACCGTGTATATTCCACACGGACGATATCTTACTTTGACGGGAGGAGTTATATATGTCATATTTACAAGCTATTTTGCAGTATCAAGAAACGGACAGAAAGCTTTTCAAGCTGGAAAGCGAGCTTGCCGAGAGCGAGGAGAGAAAAAAGTACGTTAAATTACAGAAATTTCTCAAAGTCGCGCCTGAAAAGCTCGATTCGCTGGACGTGAAAGCGACGTCGCTCAAAGCAGAGGCGGACGCGCTCGTGAAAAAGTACGCGCAGATCGAAACCACGCTTGCCGATTTTGAAAATCTCGACGAGCTGATCGGCGGCGGTGCGGACGTTTCGTTCTACAAGAAAAAGGCGCAGTCCGTTTTGGAACAGCTCCGCAAGCTCAAAGCCGACCTTGGCGTGCTTTCGGCAGGTATTAAAGAGGCGGACGCGGAGTATCAAAAGCTTAAAAAGCAGGTTATCGCCGCGCAAAAGCAATACGCAGAGGCGGCGGAGGCTTATAAAGCCGTGAAAGGCGCGCGCGAGGCGGAAAAGAAGGAGATCGAAGCGGAGCTTACCAAAGCCGCGGAAGCGGTGAAAAAGGCGGACGGCGATATCCTCACGCGGTATCTTACCAAGCGCAAGGAAAAAATATTCCCCGTGGTGGGCGCGCTGTATCAAGGAAGATGTCCGTTTTGCAGTATGGAACCGCCGATCGCGGCAAAGAGCAAACTACCTACGGGTATCGATTGCGATAACTGCCACCGCATTATTTTCAGCGAATAAACGGCGCGCGGCAGGCACGATTTTCGGGGCTGTTGCATACGATAAAGCGTGCAAAAAATTAGAGCGAAAATTCATTTACGGAATATAAAGCATAACGCCGAGGCGTTCAAGACGGTTACGGCAACAAAGCTTTGTGCGGTCGTGAAAGCGGACGCCTACGGGCACGGCGCGGAAGAGGTCGCTTGTGCCTTAGAGAGCGTTGCCGATTGTTTCGCGGTGTCCCTTTTAGACGAGGCGATCGCGATCAAAACCGCGGCTTGCGGAAAGGATATCCTCATTTTAACGCCCCCTTTGAACTTATGGGAAGTGATCGTGGCGGCAAAGAGCGGTTTTATCGTGAGCGTGGGAGATTACCATTCGGCAAGGCTCGTCGCGGCGGCAGGGGAAGCGTGCAAGCTCCCTGTGCGCGTACATATCCAAATCAATACGGGTATGAACCGCTACGGCGTTTACGGCGCGTGGCTGGGCAGGGTGTGCAGTCTTTTGTATCATTGTCCGTACGTAAGCGTGGAGGGGATATATTCCCACCTACACGATTTGACGAGAGCAAACGCGCTTTTGCAACGGGAGCGGTTCTTGGCGGCAGAGCGCATTTGCCGAAAGTATTTTCCGAAATGCACGCGACATTTGAGCGCGACCTACGGGGCGTTGCTTGGCGAGGACTTTACCTTTGATATGGTGCGCGTGGGGATAGGGTTATACGGCTATTTGCCCGACGGGGCTTTTGATATGGACGAAACGCTCGTGCAAAGGCTTGATCTGAAAAAGGGTATGACGGTATACGCGCCCGTAATCGCCACGAGGAAATATTCGTTCGGCGGTGCAGGGTACGGAAAGCCTTTCGATCAAAAGCAAGCGGCAAAGGTCAAGGAGCTTTACGTGTGTCGCTACGGCTATGCGGACGGGTTTTTACGACAAAAGAAAAACGGCGTTTGCGGCTTTGAAAAACAGGTAAATAACTTATGTATGGACGCGTGCGTACGCGTAGGAAAAGAAAAACGGGGGGAGGAAATCCTTTTGCTTACCGACGCGACGGAAACGGGAAGAACTGTGGGCACGATCTCTTACGAGGTGCTTTGCGCGGCGACCCGTCGGGCGGACAGAGAATACGATTACGATTAAAACCAAAGAAATACGGGAGAAAAATTATGGCAACGTTCAAAAACACGATGAAAAAAATAGGCAGGCAGATTTGGGAGCTGTTCAAAGCCTCGATCCCTGCGGCGATTATGTTCTTTTGCGCCAGCTCCGTTTTAATGATGCTGACGATGAAAGAAAACGAAATTTTTTGGGACGGAGGTAAGCTGGCGTGGACGATTGTTTGCGCGGTTGCGGCGGCGGCGTACGACGGGCTCGTTACCTACACGCAGGGCGGGAACGCTTACGAAAACCTCGTTTCGGGGAATTTGAAGCGTACTTCGATGGACGCATACGGCGGCGGTTATAAAATTTCCTCGCACAAATACGCAAAGGAATACCGCGCTTGGAAAGGGTTTGGAATCGGCGCGTTTATCTCTCTTTACACGGTGATTTTCGGTGTTATTTTCGGCTGTAACCAAGC
>JAZNEZ010000191.1:0-6280 GCA_045588875.1 Candidatus Scatosoma sp.
CTTGCGTCTGCCTATTCCACCACAGCGGCGCGTAAAATGTTAAGTTTTGTTAGAAAATCACACGATTTTGATGAAAATTCCTTCACAAAGGATTTTAAGTCCCTTGCGTCTGCCTATTCCACCACACGAGCGAATATAAAATTGAAAAAGAAAACTCTGCACGGTGTGGTGCAGAGTTATTGGAGGCGCCACCCGGATTTGAACCGGGGCATAAAGGTTTTGCAGACCTTGGCCTTACCGCTTGGCTATAGCGCCATCTCTGCTTTGCTCCATCGGCAAAAAGAAAAATAAAAACAGTGCGGATATTGGAGCGGGAAACGAGATTCGAACCCGCGACATTCACCTTGGCAAGGTGACGCTCTACCACTGAGCTATTCCCGCATACATCATCCGCACTGTTTTTTTCTGGTGGAAGTTATAGGGTTCGAACCTATGACCCTCTGCTTGTAAGGCAGATGCTCTCCCAGCTGAGCTAAACTTCCGTCGAAAGCTTATATACTATACCACATCTGAAAAAGAAACGCAAGCATTTTTACGCAATTTTTCAAAAAAATTCAAAAAATTTTTTGGACGGAAGTTTTTTAGAAAAATCAGTGATTAGGGGACTATATAATATATGCCGTATTTAATAAAAAATATTTTGTAAAAAGTGTTTACAGAAAGAAAAATGCGTTTATATATAACCATAAATAAACGTTAAGAGGTATTTTATGAAATATGCATTGAGAGGTATTACCGCCGAAGAGCTTTCTTACACGATGAACCGTATCAAGATGGACAAGGATACGAAATTTGAAATTAAACCGCAATTTTCCCGTACCGTACGTCGCGTACAGGAAAACGATAAGCTGTGGTTTCTGACTTTGGAAGTCAAAGTGGAATCTACGGAAGAATCCCCCAAGCCCTTCAACGTGAAGGCGCGTCTTGTCGGCGTGTTCGAGGCGGAGGAAATCAACGACGACGTGGATAAACAGGACCTCGTGATCAATATGACGGAAATCGTATATCCCTACCTTCGTGCGGCGGTGAGCGCGCTCACGGCAAACTCGTTCATCAATCCGCTTATTCTGCCCGTGATTCCGGCTGGGACGATGTTCCCCGAGGATCGTGGCGAAACGACGAATTTGAACTGAATAAACGCAAAAAATCGGCTTATTTAAGCTGATTTTTTGTATTTGCAGAGGTGAAATAATGGCAAAATATTCAATCGTCGTGCCTACTTACAACGAAGAAAAGGCTATGCGCCTCTTTTACGGCGCGGTCGTACCAACGTTTGAAAGCTTGTGCGAGGACTTCGAAATAATTTTCGTCAACGACGGCAGTACGGACAAAACGCAACAAATTTTAGTCGAGCTTGCGCGCGAGGATAAACGCGTAAAGGTCTGTCGGTTTTCGCGTAATTTCGGGCAACAGGCGGCTATTTTGTGCGGTCTGGAAAGATCGACGGGCGATGCGGTGATCGTGATGGACGCGGACTTGCAGGATTCGCCTAAGGCGGCGCTTTTGATGATCGAAAAGTGGAAAGAGGGTTACGAGATCGTGCACGGCAAACGGCGCAAGCGCGTGGGGGAATCGGCGTTCAAAAAACGTAGCGCCGATCTGTTTTATACGTTGACACGCAAGATCACGGGTTTGGATATACCCTCTAACGTCGGGGATTTCAAACTGTACGATCGAAAGGTGGTAGACGTGCTCGTGAAAATGGGCGAACACGATAGGTTACTCCGCGCGCAGACCGCTTGGCTGGGTTTTACGCAAACGTTCGTGGAGTTCGACCGTCCGGAAAGAGTTGCAGGCGAAACGCATTATACGGTTAAGAAAATGGTTAAACTCGCGCAATCGGGGATCTTTCCCAACACCGACGCAGGACTGACTTTGCCGATCAAGCTCGGCGCGTTTTTCGGAGGACTTAGTTTGGCGTGCGTGATCGTATTTATCGTTTTGGCGTGTTTGGGGATTGCGTTCGGCGGTTTGGTTGCTTGGTTATTCCCTACGCTCGGATTGTTGACCGCGCTCATTTTGATCTGTCAAGGGCTTGCGAATATCCATACGGCAATGATCTATAAAGAGGTACAAAACCGACCGAAATATATCCTTTCGGAAGAATTAAATTTTTGAAAACAAAGGACTATCCAAAGCGGATAGTCCTTTTTCGTTCACGAAATATTCAGTCTTATATTATTGAGGGCGTTTTTTTCAAGCCTTGAAACCTGTGCTTGGGAAATGCCCACCTCTTCGGAAATTTCCGTTTGCGTTTTGCCCTCGTAGTAGCGGAGGAATAAAATACGCTTTTCTCGCTCGCCCAGCTTTTCCATCGCTTCCCCGAGTGCGACGTGTTCCGTCCAGATCTCGTCCGTGTTTTTCTCGTCGCAAAGCTGATCCATAAGGAGCAGGGTGTCGCCTGCCTTATTATAGACGGGCTCGTAAAGCGAAACGGGATCGGAAATCGCGTCGAGCGCGTAGACTACCTCCCGTTCGGCGACTTTCAGCTCCTGCGCGATTTTGACAATCGTCGCCTCCTCGTCCCGTCCCTCGATCGCCTCGCGCGCTTTGAGCACTTTATACGCCATATCCCGAATACTCCGCGAAACACGCAGGGAATTGCCGTCGCGAAGATACCGCTTAATCTCGCCGACGATCATCGGTACGGCGTAGGTGGAGAATTTGACGCCCACGCTCAAATCAAAGCCGTCGATTGCTTTGATCAGTCCCACACAGCCTGCCTGAAATACGTCGTCCGCGCCCAAGTTCTTGATACGGAACCGCTTGACGAGGGAGAGTACCAGCCGCATATTGCCCACGATAAATTGATCGCGAGCGGCTTTGTCGCCTGCTTTCAAACGCCTCATCAGTTCTTCGTTTTCTTTCGCGGTGAGTCGGGGTAAACCCGAGGTGTCCACGCCGCAGATCTCTACTTTTTGCATAACGTTTTTTCCTCCTTTCGTTATGTAGGAAGGGGGCAGGTGTGAGTTGAGTATGCGCAAGTCCGCGATTATTTATACCCCCTTAATCACGAAAGTAAACTTTTTTGAGGCGCGCGCATATACTGTAAGGTAAGGCGGTGAAGAGTATGGAATTGACGTTTTCGGATTTGCGCACGAAAGAGGTGGTGAACACGCAGGACGGCAGAAAGCTTGGCAGGGTTTGCGATATCGTGCTTTGCTATCCCGAAAACAGGTGGCTTGGGATCGTCGCGCCCAATGGCAAGGGCTGGGGCTGGAAGAAAAACGGCTTGTTTATCGATCTGAAACAAATCGTGAAGATCGGCGAGGACGTGATTTTGGTCAACGTTGGGTTGCCGAATAAGCAGGGCTGTAAGCGTGGCAATTCACCGCAAAGCCACGATCCTTGTTGCGATACGGGCGGGGGCAGACGGAGCTATGAAGAATACGAGTAAAAAAAGGCAGAGGCGTTGAAAACGCCTCTGTTTTTTCGTTTTAATAATGTAAACAGCTTGACACAGATGGGGGGGGGGGTATGATATAATATGTATAATGGAAAAATTTTGTAAGGAGGATTTTATGAGGAAAAAGTATTTATCATTACAAATGCGTTTGGTGCTTTTTGACGAGGAAATCGTGCGGACGTCTGGTGAGAATAATTTAGAGTGGGACGAGAACGAAGTGCCTGAAACGGACGCGTAACGAGAGGAGGAAAAAAATGAAAAGAAGAAGTTTATTTGCCATAATTTGCTCGTTGGTCTTTACGGGTGTTGGATTTGGAGCGGTGGCGAGTGCACAAGCGCAATCGGCAACGGTAACGGCAACGCCGAGAGTTTCTATTTATGCGCAAACGCTTGCTTTGGAGGACAATATTCACGTAAAATATGCGGTGGCGGTGGAAAACGCGAGTGAAGAATCAGAAAGTGGACTGCTCGTTTGGAGAGAACCGCAAACGAATTACGTATACGATAATCCGCAGGCTACTTTAATCGAGGCGTCGTACGAAACGTTGGAAGAGGCAGGGCACACCTATCCCGTATACGCGTTTACGGAGCTTTCCGCAAAAGAAATGACGGATACCCTTTATGCGGTGGCGTACGTGGAGATTGACGGGGAATATTATTATAGTCCCGTCAAGAAATACAGTATTTTAGAATATGCATATAACAAGCTCGGCAAGACGGAAGCAGAGGCGACAGAGGACGAGAACTTAAAAGCGTTGTTAAGAGGCATGCTCGCTTATGGCGGTGCAGCGCAAACGTATTTCGATTATAAAACGGAAACGCTTGCGAGCGAGGAATTCGTTTACGTACGCATTAAAAACGCAACGTTTGCCGACGGATTTTCGCACGGGCTTTTTAAGGTGGGAACGGAAGTTGCGGTAACGCCCGACGAGGGTTATTCGCTCGCCGACAACGCGCGCGGAATATAATCAGCTCGTATACAATCAGGCAACGGCGTATAAAGCAAGGCTGAATGAAAACGATAACGCCTATCAAGTCGCGTTTGCGTATCACGATATGATTATTGAGGCGATCGATTATGCCTACGACGAAAACGGTGATCCCTCGGACGAGGCTTGGGCGCATAACGTGTTGGGCGTATTGACCGAAACGGGTGGCGTTTGCGAGGCGTATGCAAGAACTTATCAATTATTGCTCAATTATTCGGGTGTGGAAAATATTTTTGTTACGGGCACGAGCCGTGAGGAAGGACACGCTTGGAATTTGGTGCACCTTGACGACGGAAATTGGTATTGGTACGACCTGACTTGGGACGACGAGGGCGAACTTGGTTTTACGGTTACCAGAAATATGGGAGTTTACCGCGACTATTTCTGCAAAGCAGTTGAAAACCTTTCCGATCATACGTTGGATACGGATACGGTATCTACGGAGAACGGACTTCACTTCTTGTATGATTTGCCTGCCGCCGCAACGACGGCGTATACCGACGATACGGGCGCGTTGCTTGGAACAAAATTCACGATGGATGAATATACCGTTACCGTCGTTGGTTATCAAGTGTTGCAGCTTGAGCACACGACGAAAACGGGGGACGTGGCGATTCCTGAAACGTTGACTTATCAAGATAAGACGTATGAGATCGTTGCTTTGGGACACGATCGAATAACTAATTTGCCATATATTTTTCAAGGAGGTAACGCAAGTAACGTAACCTCGGTAATTATTCCTAAAACCGTTAAATTTATTTGGGATGATGCTTTGGACGTTGCTCCACTGAAAACGATTTCCGTAGACGCTCAAAATGAATGGTTCACCTCGCAAGACGGCGTGTTGTTTACCAAAAATTTATATACGCTGATTAAATATCCTGCGGCGAGCACAAGGACGGAATATACCATTCCCGACGAAACGGTGCGCGTAGCACATAAAGCGTTTGGGATATCTTCAAGCGGTTCAAGTGTGGCCTTATCTACGTTAACGATCGGAAAAAACGTAAACAAGATCGGTATTATAAATTATGGAGTCGGATATTGGACGGGAAAAGCGACGGTTTCTCTAATAGACACTCTTAATGCGGGTGAATGGGTTGATATTTATTCCGAATTTTTGGTGGGAGAAAAGCAGTTAATTGTTAATCAAGAAAATGCATACTATTATCAAGACGAAAACGGGGCGATTTATAGTCATGATTATGGCTTTGCGAGTGTATTGTGGGGTGTCTTAGATGAAAATAATATAACGCAATATGAATTGCCGAAAGAAATAGTAAAGGTTGAAGGTTCCCTTTCCTCGTTTAAGGTCTGTAAAAAATTAGAAAGCATAACGGTAGAAGAGGGGCAAGAATATTACGCTGCGAAAGACGGGGTGTTATACAATAAAGCAATGACGGGAATTATTGCTGTGCCGAAAGCAATTAAGGGAGCCGTAAGTATCGCCGACGGCGTAACAGACGTATATATTCAAACGTTTATGGATCGCACGGGGTTGACAAGTGTAACGATACCCGATTCTGTAACGAGTATAGGGAATATGGCGTTCTATGATTGCACGGGCTTGACGAATATAACGATCGGCAATTCAGTAACGAGCATAGGAAGTTGGGCGTTCGATGGTTGCACGAGCTTACAAGCGTTTGTTGTGAGTGAAGATAATCCAAATTATGCAAGTCAAGATGGGATTTTGTATAATAAAGCAAAAACGGAAATGCTCATTATACCCCGAGGTTTAAGCGGAACTGTAACGATACCCGATTCAGTAACGTGTATAGGGGAGTATGCGTGCAGTGGTTACACGGGGTTGACAAGCATAACGATCGGCGATTCGGTAACGAGCATAGAATTTGAGGCGTTCTGTGATTGTACGAGTTTGACG
>JAZNEZ010000192.1:0-6281 GCA_045588875.1 Candidatus Scatosoma sp.
AGCCCAAATACAAAATCGCCGTGAACGCAATCGACGATCTTCGTATTTATCAACAAAAATCCAAAGAATTTAACCGCCTACACACAACCGTTCAAGTCTTGTTGGGTGAATCGTATAAAGGCGTGAACACCGATTTTACGCGCTGTTTATGTGAATTGAACGATTTGTCGGCTATCTCCGCCACGGGCGCAAGGTTTGAAAAATTAGCTACTATGCCCCAAAAGGACTTCGTTGCGCAAAAGCCTGTTTTTGCGGAATTGGCAAGCCGTTACGAACAAGCGTTTACGAATAACGGCGAATCGGAAAAAAGGTTGATTAGTTACTTTGACGTAAAGGCATACGATTTGCAAACTGTTACGTTGGGTGTTTTAATGAAAAAATGCGAGGGTTGCTACGAAAACACCGATAAGCTTGATCATTGGTGCGAGTTCGTAAAACTCTTGCAACAATTAAAAGGTTTAGAATTACACGCTTTTGTAGATCGCGCAATCGAAAAAAAGGTCGCGGCGGAAAAAATCGTTCTTGCCTATAAAAAGGCGTTCTATACGCAATGGGTGGACGCCGTATTGCACGAATCCCCCTTACTTGTAAGCTTGGCGCGCGTTCCGCACGACGAGGCGGTAAAGCGTTTCAAAGAGAAAGATAAGTTGCACTTTGAAATCAACAAGGCAAAAATCAAAGCAACGCTTTCCGCGCAAAGACCGAATCTGGATATGATTGCGCAGGGTAGCAGTATTGCCATTCTGCTCCGCGAGGGGGAGAAGAAACGCAAACAAAAGGGTATTCGGTTGTTGCTTTCGGAAATCGGTGAGTTGGCGCAAACGTTAAAGCCCTGTTTCTTAATGTCGCCGCTTAGCGTAAGCACGTATTTGAGCTCGGATATGCAATTCGACGTGGTAATATTCGACGAGGCGTCGCAAATTTTTCCCCAAGACGCAGTCGGAGCGATTTACCGTGGAAAACAGCTGATCGTCGTTGGCGATTCCAAGCAAATGCCACCGAGTAATTTCTTTAATGCCTCGGTGGACGTAGATTTGGACGACGAATCGGAAGATATAACCGACTTTGAATCTATTTTGGACTTGTGCGCGACCACTTTGCCACAACGTAGACTTCAATGGCATTACCGCAGCCGATTTGAACAGCTTATCTCGTTCTCGAATAAGAATTTCTACGATAACGATTTGGTTACGTTCCCGTCCTCTAAAACGGATAAAGTGGGCATAGGCGTTGATTACGTCTACGTGAACGGCGTGTTCGACAGAAGAACGAAAACGAATCGCGCGGAGGCGGAAAAAATCGTAGATATGGTATTCGAGCATATCGAAAAATATCCCGAACGCAGCTTGGGCGTGGTGGCGTTCAGCGTGGCACAACAAAGCTTGATCGACAAGCTCATTTCCAAACGCAGACGGCAAGATTCGTCCAAAGATGTGTTCTTTAAGTCGGATAAAACAGAGCCGTTTTTTGTGAAAAACTTGGAAACGGTACAGGGCGACGAACGGGATACGATCCTATTCAGCGTTGCGTATGCAAAGGATTTGCAAGGCAAATTGCTTTTGAACTTTGGGCCTATCAACCGCGAGGGTGGCGAACGCCGTTTGAACGTTGCCGTAACGCGCGCAAAATGCAATATTAAGCTCGTATCGTCTATGCACTATACGGACATTGTTTTATCGGGTTCGAAATCGGTCGGCGCAAGATTACTGCGCGATTATTTAGACTATGCGGAAAACGGCGCGGTCGCGTTGCAAAGGGCGGTAAGCGTAAACCCGTTCGAGCGTTTCGATTCCGAATTTGAAATGGAGGTTTGCGAGTTTTTGCGCGAAAACGGATATTCCGTAGATACAAGGCTTGGAGATTCCTCTTGCAAAATCGACTTGGCTGTAAAACGCCCCGATTCTTCCGATTACGCGTTAGCGATTGAATGCGACGGCGCGACCTATCATTCCTCTAAAACGGCGCGTGATCGCGATAGACTCCGTCAAGACGTTTTGGAAAGAATGGAATGGAAATACTACCGTATTTGGTCCACCGACTGGTTTAGAAATAAGCGCGTGGAAAAGGAAAGACTTTTGGCGGCGGTGAAAGCGGCTTGTGAAAGCGCGCCGAAGAAAGCGAAGAAATCTGCCGTTGAGGTTTCCTTTGAAAAAACCGTTGAAGAAAAGCATTTTGCGTTCCCCAAATACCAAATGGCAGACGAGGAAACGCTCGGTAGAAAAATGAAGAACGATATCGTCCGCGTTACGCGCGCTATGTTGGAAATTGAAGCTCCCCTTTCCGAGGAATGGCTGTTGAAACGGATCGTGTTTATGTTTAACGGCAGAGAAAAGGTAACGAACATAGTGCGCGACGAGTTCAACAGACAGATGTGGAATTGTGAAAAGCAAGGCATAATTCGGCGAAACGGCTTTTTCTATTTGCAGGGCAAGGAAATCCCTATGCTACGCGTGCCTATGGACGGCAAAACGCCCCGTGAAATCAAGTATATCGCCTTGGAAGAGCTGGCGAATGGCTTAAAGGAATTGCTCAAACGGAACGTAACCGCGGAAAAGGCAGGGATATTCAAATTGCTTGCGGAGCAGCTCGGTTTCACGCGCACGGGCGACGCGATTTTGGCGCGTTTGGAAAGCGCGTTAAAGTTGATTGATAGCGAGGTGGACACGAACGGCGAAATGCTGTCGTTAAAGTAAAAACGCTCCTTGCAATAAAATTATGAAAATATTTATAAAAAGCCTTGACAATTTGGGAAACAAGGTGTAAAATGATAGTGTATAATATAATGTGGTATTGTCGGATATTGTCCTTTGTATTATACGCATCGGACGGATTGACCGTCAGCGACAATAAAATACGTAGCTCTGCGCGGTAGCGTGGCAGAGCGGACGAAAAATAAGCCCTAGGGCTGTTTGCTGTATACACAGCAAACAAAAACGATTATTTGGAGGTTTCTTAAACGGAAACTAAAAGAGCAGGAAGGAGTGTACATATGTCTTATCACGGAAACGAGAACGCCATTGACTATTCGTTTAGCGAAACGGACTTTTTTAAGAGTGCGAAATGGCACATTCGGTACTTTATCGAGTGGCTTATCGGTATCGCAATCGGTCTTGCGCTGTTGGGACTTATTTTGTCCACGTTGGTCGGCACGGTGAGCTGTATCGGCGGTTGCTTTGGTTGCGAGGCTTGTATTGAAACGGCGGCGTGCGCAGACGACATGCTCGACGAGTGTTTCGACGGCTGTATCGAGTGCGATTATGAAGAGATGACGGAAGAAAACGTTGAAAACGCCAACGACTGCGTAAGAAGCGACGGTATCGACTGTTTCGGCAGAGAGGGCTGTTTTGCTTGCGACGGGATCGGTGATTGCGGCGATTGTAACGGCACGAGATATTATAAATTCACCGTGATGGTGGACGGTGAGCCCATTTCGATGAAAGTAGAGGAATCGGACACCTACGTTGATCTTTCTCTCTATTCTTCGGAATACGTCGAATATCTGGGCTTATACGATCAAGAAACGGGCGGCACGCAGTACGTGAATTCCGACAACGAAATTGTCAGAATGCCTAGAGATAATATGACGCTGTACGCGCAATTCAGAGAATATAACGTAGGCGAAACCTATTATTTCGAGCTTGCGTTGGCAGAGTTCGGAATGACGGACACGACCATTCAGTTAACGGTTGGCGGCGCGCTGCTCGGACTTCCCGTTGCACCTGAGAAAGAGGGTTACGAGTTCGAAGGCTGGTATCTTGGCGACGTTTGCGTGCAATCGGGCAACGTAGAGGCAGGAGCGACCTTCCGTCTGTCGAATTTTGAGATCGATCCCGATAACCCGACGAGAACGTATACTTTAAGACCGGTATACGTAGAAAAAGAGTATACGGTAACGTTCGTCGTTTACGGAAGCACCTATTCTATCGTTACCACCTATAATTCCACGTTTGGAACGGCGTTCAGCCGCTATTACGATACGTATGGCGATCTTACCTATGACGATTCTTTCTTCGGCTGGGGACTTTCGGAAGAGACCGAGCCCGAGCAAAAGGTTGATCCCAGCACTCCGATTACAGGCGACACGACGCTGTACGCGATTTTCCGTCGCCCCGTGCATTATTACTTCTATTATAATTTCGAGGGCAGATATCACGACTATATCGACGTGAAGATTCGTGAAGGTCAGCTCAACGTGCAATTAGCCGATTTGGAAGAGATTAGCGACGTTATGAATGACGAATCGACTCGCCCTGGATATAAGTTCGTGGGTTGGTATACCGATTCCAACCCCTCGCAATACGCGCAACCCGTGGAGAAGATTCCCGTCGTAGAAGAGGGTAAATCTTACTATGCGCAATGGGAAGAAACCGATTACACAATAACGTATAAAGTAACGATCGGCGACGAAACGTATACCGCGCGTACGGAAACGTATTCTTTGTCCGACGACGATTACGCGCTTATGTCGGCAACCGACGTACCGCACAACGTAGGTTACGAGTTCGGAGGCTGGTGTGAAAGGGAGGATTGTAGCGATTCGCCGAAATACTCCTTGCCGGCAGGCACGTACGGCACAAAGACGCTGTATGCCTACTTCCAGCCGACAACCTATCAAGTAACGCTTATCGATATTTCGGGTGGTAAATTCAGCAACGATTCGAATATTTATACGACCTACGTCAATTACGGCGGAAGTTACGAGTTGCCTGTACCTACCAAACAGGGTTACAATTTCGTTGGGTTCTATTACGACGAAGACGGTACGAGGGACGAAAATGACGTGAAGTGTACGGACGGGAACGGTGTTTCGCTCACGGCGTTCACGTTGGAGTCGTTGGGCTTAACGGCGAGCGAAGAGGTAGAAAACTCGCTGAACAAGAAACTTCGCCTCTACGGCAAGTGGGATATTCAGAAATTCACCGTTACGTTTATGAACGAGGATGTGAGCTACGAGGTACAATACGACGTGCCTTGGGGCACGTCGGTGTCCGCGCCGACGACGCCTCCCACGAAAGAGGGTTATGATTTCAAGGCTTGGACGTACGAAAACGGTAACACGTATAATTTCTCCACGGTGGTTACGGGAGATTTAACGCTGTACGCGAAATTTGAAATTCAGAAATATACGGTAACGTTCAGCTACGACGGCGCGACGTATACGGCAACCCAAGTGCCTTGGGGCTCTACGCTTGCGGAGGCGGTAGCAAAAACGAACGTGCCCCAAGATACGGATAGACGCAGATTGCTCGGTTGGTATACGACGGATTCGTTTACGACGCGCGTATACAACGATACGCCGATTAAGCAGGATAATCAGATCTATTACGCAAAATATCAAGATGCGAAGAAGTTCACCTTCCACGGTAGAACGGGGGATCAGGAAAAATACTATTTCGTTGACGATACGTACGACTTCCCGATTGATAACGCGCTCGGTTATAACTTCGTAGGTTGGTGCGACAATCAAGAGGCAACGGGCACCGTGAAGAACAAGGACGTTAGAATCACCGAGTCGTTGGCAACCGTTTGGTATCCCAAGTTTGAGGCAATCTCTTACACGATTACGTATAAATATATCCCTAGTGGTAGCACGACGTACGTAGACTATACGACGGATAGCTACACGATTGCGGAAACGAAAGCCTTGATTGCGGTGGACGCAACCAACGAGCCTAAGAGAACGGGATACGAGTTCACGGGTTGGACATTGAGTTCGGCCGGTACGGGTAATTTCGTAACCGAGCTTACGACGGGTAGCACGACGGGCAATAAGACGTATTACGCGCAATATACGGCGAATGAATACACCGTTACCCTGTACGATAAGGACGGTTTTGTGGCGTCAACGATGACGGTAACCTACGACGCGGCATTTGATTTCGGTACGCCCGTAAGCAAAGAGGGCTACAACTTTACCGGTTGGAGCTACTCGCAAGACGGCGCGCTGATCACGGACGAAACGGGCAAATCGTTGCAAGGCGTGGTCTATAACGCTTACGCAGAGGATAGAAACGTTTATCCCGTGTTCCAGATCAAGACGTATAAAGTATTCTGGTTCGACGCGGAAACGAACGCAACGCTCGATCAAACGACGGCAAACCATTTCGGACGCGTTACGAGAATAATCGATCCGATCAAGACAGGCTACACGTTCGAGGGTTGGTATACGACCGCAGATTGTACGACCGAATTCGATTTTGAAAATTACGAGGTAACCTCTCACCTTGCCGTTTACGCGAAATTCACCATCAACACGTACAGCGTAACGTTTAAGGTTGGCG
>JAZNEZ010000193.1:0-4040 GCA_045588875.1 Candidatus Scatosoma sp.
AATTCCATTGAAATTTACACCGACGATTTCGATTCCAAAGAACAGATTGTATCGTGGCTGGATACATGGAACGACGAACACGAAACGGGCGACCAAGTCAAGTATACCGACACGGTGGGTATGATGATGACTATGGTGGAAACGATACTCGACGCCATTACCTACGTACTCGTAGCGTTTACGGCAATCTCGCTCGTGGTATCGTCGGTGATGATCGGTATTATCACCTACGTATCGGTGGTGGAACGAACGAAAGAAATCGGCGTTCTGCGTTCGCTCGGCGCGAGAAAGAAGGATATCAAAAACCTGTTCAATGCGGAAACGTTCATTATAGGTCTTACTTCCGGCTTGATCGGCGTCGTCGTTACCTACCTCTTGCAAATAGCGATCAACGCGATTTTAAGCGGACTTACGGGTATTGCCACGCTCGCCTCCCTCCCGATCCTTTCCGCACTCATTATGGTTGTGGTAAGCGTCGTACTCACGCTGATCAGCGGTTTGATTCCGGCGTCGGCGGCGGCGAAGAAAGACCCTGTAATAGCACTTCGCACAGAATAAGGAGTGGTATATGCTTTGCAAATCCTTAGTATTAGAATCGGAATTTGACGAGATCCCCTTGCACGTTTTGGTATACGAGCCGAAAGAGGAGAAAAAAGGGGTAATCCAAATACTGCACGGTATGTGCGAATATAAGGAACGCTACGAAAGCTTTATGCGCTATTTTGCCGAGCACGGATTCGTGGCGGTCTGCCACGACCAGCGTGGACACGGCGACAGCGTGAGAAGTATTCAAGACTGGGGATATTTCTACGAAACGAGCGGTAACGCGATTGTAGAGGACGCCGCGCAGATCACCCGTTGGATCAGAGCGGAGTACCCTGCTTTACCGATCACGTTGTTCGGGCACAGTATGGGCTCGATGGTAGCAAGGTGCTATCTGCAAAATTACGATACGCTTGTGGATAAGGCGATCGTTTGCGGCTCGCCCACGAAAAATCCCTTGGCAGGCGTTGCGATTGCGCTCACGAAATGTATCGCGCTGTTTCGCGGTAAACGGCATAGGAGTAAAATGCTTTCCTATCTTTCCACGGGTAAGGGCAATAAAAACTTTCCTAATGAGAAAAAGGGGGCGTGGTTGAGCAGTAACAGAGTGAATATCGACGAGTTCTATTCGAACCCCAAGGGCGGCTACCGTTTCACCTGCAACGGCTTTGAAAATTTATTCAAATTGATGAAGAATACTTACCGAAAAAAAGGATATAAAGTGCAAAACGCGGCGTTGCCCATTCAGTTCGTATCGGGCGCGGACGACGCAGTGCTCGGTGGAAAGGAGAATTTTGAAAAGACGGTCGCGTTTATGCGCGAGGTGGGGTATCAAAACGTAACGGGTAAGCTGTACGAGGGCTTGCGCCACGAAATACACAATGAAATCGATAACGGAGAGGTGTTAAACGATCTGTTGGCGTTTGCGGAAAAATAATTCGTATAAATCCGAAAAAGCGGAGCATACTGCTTGTAGGAGGAAAGATTATGCGAGTTATCAATGTTATCTCTTATATTTTGGTAATCCTCGGCGCGATCAACTGGGGCTTGTTCGGACTTTTCGATTTCAACCTCGTATCCACGATTTTCTCGGGAGCGAGAACGGTCGGTTCGGTCATCACCTATTCGATCATCGCGCTTGCGGCGCTTTGGCTGATCCTTTCGCCGTTTATCACGGACGGCGTTTTGTGGCTGAAAAGCAGACGCGCTGAGTAATCGGGGAAAGAAAAAGAAAACGGGTTTTCTTGAAAAAGGAAGTCCGTTTTTTTCTTTCAGGCGTTGACTTTTGTAAAAGAGTGTAGTATAATAAAATTACAAAACCATTTAAGGAGAAAGTCTTATGTTACATTCCTTACTCATCTCTACAGGCGCGATCGTAGGTATCGTGATCGCAGTCGTCGCAGTCATTCTCGTGATCGCCGTAATCGGTTGGTGGATCGGTACGCGCAACGATTTCGTGCGCCTCAAAAACAAAGTGGAAGAGGCGTGGGCTACGATCGACGTATTTCTTAAAAAACGCTACGACCTTATTCCCAACCTCGTGGAAACGGTGAAAGGTTACGCCAAGCACGAGAGCGAAACGCTCAAAGAAGTGGTGGCGGCGCGTAATCTTGCTATGCACGCAAGCACGCCCGAGGAAAAAGTCAATGCGGAGAAAGGCTTAACGAGCTCCCTGCGCACCTTCTTTTCGGCAATTTCCGAAAGCTATCCCGATTTGAAAGCGAACGCAAATTTCCTTGATTTGCAAGGTCAGCTCAAATCGATCGAAAGCGAGCTGGAAAGCTCCCGTCGTTATTATAACGGCGTCGTGAAGTCGTTCAACACCAAGCTTGAAATTTTCCCCGCGAATCTCGTGGGTGGCCGTATGGGCGAGGAATATAAAAAGCGCCCGTATTTCGAGCTGGATAGTGCAGAAGAACGCAAGAACGTGAAAGTACAGTTTTGATTATGAAAACGAAAACACAAACGATCAGGCGGTTTTTCTATAAGACCGCTTTGCTCGTCTTTATTCTTTTTTGCACTCTGTTTTTAGGCTTTTCGGCAAACCAACCTACGCTGACCGCCTCCGCTTTCGGCGACGTGATCAAAGTGGAGGAATATGAGGTAGATATGACCGTCCGCACCGACCGTAAGGTGGAAGTAAAAGAGCGTATTCGCGTGCAATTCCTTGCAAGCGGCTTGTCCATGTTCTACCGCTCCTTGCCCGTGGAAAAGGCGCGCTATACGAATATTACGGCGGCTTGCGAGGGCAACGACGAATTTTCCTTTTACGTGGAAGATAACCCCGATTTGAGCGGTTTTATCGATATCAACTGCACGGGGAACGCCGATAAGGGCAAGACTTGGACGTACGATATCCGCTATGTGATGGAGCACGGCGGAAACGAAGTGGAAAACGGTATGCATATCGACGTGATCGGATTCGGTTGGTCGGTGCCCTTGCATAACGTAAGCGTTACCCTGCATTTCCCTACGGCGGTTTCACAAAACGCTATCACGCTGTATTCGGGCGCGTACGGCGCGCAGGGCAACGAGGCAAACGTTGCTTTAAGCTTTTCGGACGAAAAAACGCTCACGCTCACCTCGCCGAAGTTGGAACTTGTGTATAACGATTACTACGAAGAGCGTATGGCGGAGGGGATATCCGTGCAATTCACGATCGGTGAGGGCGTGTTGGAGGATTACGCAAAAACGCGTATGTTCACGGAAAATATGTGGAAAATCGTGCTTGGCGCAGGGATAGCGATCGGGCTGGCGGCGTTGGTGGCGATGTTCGCGCCGAAAAAGCAAGAGATCGTAACGGTCGTGAATATCAAAGCGCCCGATAATATGGATCCTATGAAAATGGGGAAATTGCTCGACGGCGTGGTGGATAACGAGGACGTAACCTCAATGATCTATTACTTTGCGTATAAGGGATATCTTGCTATCGATTTTTCCGACGAGGACGATCCCGTGCTCATTCAACGCGTACCTGCCCTGCCCAAAGGCGAAGAAAGCGTACACGCGCGCACGATTTTCAACGGGCTTTTTAAGGATGCCGATCGAGAAACGGTCGAGGGGGAAACGCCGTTCGACGAGGATCAGGTAAAGGTTACGATAAGGATTTCCAGCTTAAAAAACCGTTTCTACGAGAGCGTGGATAAGGCGACCAAGCAAACGCCGAAACTGAAAATGTACGAAAAGAAATCTATTTTTTGGTACGTATCCGGCGGTGTGATCGGCACGCTGTTTGCGTGGATTATGCCATTTGTTGCAAGTTTGAGTGTTGGCGGCGGTTACGTTTATATGGCAGGCGGTGCGTTTGTCGTGCCTGCGGTCGTGATTTTAGGGCTCGGCGCGATTAAGGAAAATTACCGTTATAAATGGAAGAAAAAAGGACTTGTGGGAATGACGGTCGCGCAAATAGCGGTTGCGATTTTGGCGGCTTTGATTTTCGTAGGGCTGTTCGCAACGCATATCCTCACGGGCTATGAAAAGCTCGTGGTGAGCGTAGG
>JAZNEZ010000194.1:0-2667 GCA_045588875.1 Candidatus Scatosoma sp.
AAAAAGGAGGGGGGGGGAGCAAACCCCACCCTCATCTTTTGCCCCCGAGAGGGGGCGTAAAGCAAGGAGAAAAAGGAGAAAAGGAGAGAGAAATCAACGGCAGTTGCAGCTATTGCAGCAGTTGCACGAAGGCGTCAAAATGGACGCGAGCGTACCGTTTCTGTAAAGGCAGTACAAAAGCGCGATGAGGATAGGCAATCCGCAGCCGCTGAATACGTTCGAACAGAAAATACCGTCTTTCGAGCCGAGCACGAGCAGAGCGATAAGGATCCAAAGGGTAGTGTTACCCGAGAAACAACAATTCATAAAAAACCTCCTGTGTTTCGCCGCAGGGGATATGTATAAAAGTTTCCGTAACGGAAAGCGCCTGCGGTTTTGTCTTTCTATTACATAATA
Source organism: Candidatus Scatosoma sp. (assembly GCA_045588875.1). Taxonomy (GTDB): domain Bacteria; phylum Bacillota; class Clostridia; order Christensenellales; family Borkfalkiaceae; genus Scatosoma. The sequence continues at coordinate 397 of JAZNEZ010000194.1, forward strand.
TTCATTCGTTTCAAGGATTTGTGTAAAAAACGCGCAAACAAAAAGAAAAAATCAAAAAACTTTCTTTTATTTTGTTGCGTAAAAGAGAAAAATGCGTTATAATATATGGTAATCCTCGGCGGATACGTTGAAAACGGTCTGACCAAACGAGAGGATAATACTTATTTTGTCTACGGGTATCTTCGGAAAAGAACCCGATGGAGGTGTTTTATGAAACGCGATTTGGCACATACGGTTGCTTTTATCGGCATCATGACGGCTTTAATGGCTGTCGTACTCACGTTGGAAACGTACGTTTTCATCTACTTTATCAAACCCTCGCCAGCCTTTTTTTCCATTCCTTTATTTATCGCATTGTCTATGTACGGGGATTGGAAAAACAGTTTTATCGGCGGTACGGTGTTTGGCGTTTGCTCGTTCGCTTTGTCGTTCGCGGTGGGGTATACGGTATTTTATAATCCGTTGATCTCTATCTTGCCCAGAACGCTTGCAGGGGTTGTGGGCTTTTGGATATTCCGCGCTTTGCAAAAGGCGACCAAAGAAAAAGCGCAACACACGACTTGTGCGATTGCCGCGGCAATAACCGTCGTTATTCACACGGTCTTGGTGTTGGGCGCGATGGAAATTTTTTCATTCGGCGGAGCTTTTTTCGACACGGTTTGGCAGACGATTATCGGAGTGAATTTCCTCTTGGAATTCGTTTGCGCAATTCTTTTGACGCCGATATTCGTGCGCGTGATGAAAAAGTATACCCAAAAATAATAAGGAAATAAGCTATGATTATTTGTATCGATATAGGAAACACGAACATTAAATACGCGGTATACGAAAAGGACGATCTGAAAGTATCTTTCCGCGTATCCACCGATTTTAAGCGCACTTCGGACGAATACGGCGAACAAATTATCGGCATGCTGGATATAAAGGGAATCAAAGCCAAGGATATCACGGGCGGTATCGTATCCTCCGTCGTACCCTCGCTCGATTACACGATCGATAAAATGTGCGAGATATATTTCGCGATCAAGCCGCTCCATATCGCCCCCGGGCTCAAATCGGGCTTGAATATCCGTTGCGACAACGCGCGCGAGGTGGGCGCGGACAGAATCGTAAACTGCGTTTCCGCGCTCGTGGAATACGGCGAAAACAAACCGATGATCGTCATTGACTTCGGCACGGCGACGACTTTTAATATCATCAGCGCGGACAGCGAGTTTATCGGCGGCGTAATCGCCCCTGGGATCAAGGGCTCACTCGATTCCCTCGTCAACGGTACGGCGAAATTGCCACGCGTGGAGATCGAAGCGCCTAAGAGCATTATCGCGAAAAACACGGTAACGAATATGCAGGCAGGGATCGTGTTCGGCTTTGCAGGGCTCGTGGAATATATCGTAAAGCGTATCAAAAAAGAGCTCAAAGCACCCGACGCGAAAACGGTCGCCACGGGGGGGTTCAGCAACGTCATTTCCAAAGAGATCGAATGTATCGACGTGGTGGATAAGCTCCTCACCTTAAAGGGCTTGAAATATCTTTACGACTTAAACACGGCGGATAACGAAAATTAAGATATAGAGAAGTACGAATGAAAGAGAATAACAGGCAAAAGAATTCCTCCAAGGAGGTCAAGACTATGACGAAAAAAGTCGGCGTGGCAATTTTAGGGCTCGGCGTCGTGGGCGGCGGCACGTATCAAACGCTCACCGAGCATCACGATTATTATTTGAAAACGCAGAACGTAGATATCGCGGTCGAGGCGGTGCTCGTGCGCAATAAGGAAAAGGCGATTGCCCAAGGCGTACCTGCCCAGCTCCTCACGGACAATATCGCGGAAGTGATTGCAAATCCCGCGGTAGATATCGTGGTGGAAACGATCGGCGGCGTGGGCGCGGCAAAGGACTACGTGCTCGCGGCGCTCCGCGAGGGAAAAGCGGTGGTTACGGCGAATAAGGAGCTCGTTTGTAAATATTCCCACGAGCTTGAACGGGTAGCCAAACGCACGGGTTGCGGTATTTATTACGAGGCAAGCTGCGTGGGCGGTGTGCCTATTATCCGTACGCTACTCGACGGCGTACAGGCAAACCGCGTGCAGGAAATGATGGGTATTATCAACGGCACGACGAATTATATTTTAACGAAAATGTCGCAGGAGGGCGCGGACTATGCAGACGCGCTCAAAGACGCGCAAAAGCTCGGTTACGCCGAGGCAGACCCCACCAACGACGTGGAGGGTTTCGACGCGCTGTATAAGCTGTCTATTTTATCCTCGCTTGC
>JAZNEZ010000195.1:0-4410 GCA_045588875.1 Candidatus Scatosoma sp.
ATCGCAAATTTTGTAGTATAATACATTTCACCAAGAGAAATTTGGCGAAAAAAATACTATAAAAGGAGCGATTTTTATTATGAGATCACATTCTGTCATTTTATTAGAATCCAACGCCGCGGCGTTGGAGCAACTCAAAAGCGCGCTCGAAGAGAGCAAAGAATTCAGCGTGTTGCACGCCGGCGACGACGGCGACGTTGGGATAAAAGAAATTTTAAGCTTAAAACCCGATTTAGTGATTGTGAGTATGTTTCTCAAAGGCACTGACGGCTCGGGCGTAATCCGTACGGTGAAAAAGACTTGGGTGGACGCAAAAATTATTGCCACGGGACTTTCCAACGATTCGATTATCGAAAAGGCGATGGAGGACGGAGCGGCGTATTATCTTGTCAAGCCTTTTTCCGTTCCCACGGCAATGGAGCGTATACGCGAGCTTATGAAGGACAAGCCCACGAGTGGTAAAGAAATAGCCGTAAGCAAGCGCAAGCCTGTTACGATCGACGAAAAGATCAGTGAAATTTTTATTTCCATAGGTATTCCGCCGCATATCAAAGGTTACGGTTATCTGCGCGAGGGGATAAAAATGACGATCGAACGCCCGTACATAATCAACAGCGTTACGAAAGAATTGTATCCGTCCATTGCGGATAAATTTTCAACGACGGCGAGTAAGGTGGAGCGCGCCATTCGGCACGCGATTGAAGTGGCTTGGAACAGAGGACGTATCGACGCGATCAACGCGATATTCGGCGCAAGAATATATTTGGGTACGGAAAAACCCACGAACAGTGAATTTATCGCGCTCGTTGCCGATAAGCTCATTTTGGAAAATATGATTTAACCACAACCGATTGATCGTAAAAAAGCCGTCGCACGATTTCTAAAATCGTGCAACGGCTTTTTGTATCTTTTGGTGCCGAAGGTGGGACTTGAACCCACACGTTGTCTCCAACAATGGATTTTGAGTCCATCGCGTCTGCCATTCCACCACTTCGGCGATTGAAAGCTTTATTATTATAAATGATACGATAAAAAAAAGCAAGCGTTTCAGGGGGGATTTTCACAAAAAATTAAATCTTTTTTCAAACATTTTATATTCTCTTGCGATTTTTTTTAATTCGTGCTAAAATAGTAGTATCAAGCAACGAGGATATTCAATTTATGGAAAAATTAGTACTCATTGACGGCAACAGCTTACTCAACCGCGCATTTTACGCAACGCCCTTATTCACGACGAAAAACGGCTTGCCTACGAACGGCGTGTTCGGTTTTGTCAAATTAATGCTGAAAATCATCTCCGATAAAAAGCCTACGTATTTTGCCGTGGCTTTCGATTTACACGCGCCCACTTTCCGTCATAAAATGTATGCGGAATATAAAGCAGGGCGCAAACCGATGCCCGAGGAGCTTGCTCGACAAATTCCCGTATTAAAAGAAGTACTTGGGATTATGAATATTAAAATTTGCGAATTAGCCGGCTACGAAGCGGACGACGTTATCGGAACGATTGCAAAAAAATTCAATACGCAAACGTATATTTACACGGGGGACAGGGATTCTTATCAATTAGTCGATCCAACAACTTCCGTTTGTTTCACGCGTAAAGGCGTAAGCGATATCCTCGAACTGACGCAAGAAAATTTTAAGGACGAAACGGGCTTAACGCCCTCGCAGATCATTGATTTGAAAGCGTTGATGGGGGATAAATCCGACCATATCCCAGGGGTTGCCGGAGTTGGGGAAAAATCGGCAGTGTCTTTGATTACGAATTACGGCGATTTGGACGGGGTTTACGCGCATTTGGACGAAATCACGGGCGCGATGCACAACAAGCTTTTACAGGGCAAAGAGGACGCTTATTTTTCACATAAGCTTGCAACCATCGATACGAACGCACCGATTGAATTCTCGCTTGCCGATTGTGTGTTGAAAATGCCTTTCGAGCGCGCTCTTCGGGATAAATTTACCGAGCTTGAATTTAAGAGCTTGTTATCAATGAATATATTTCGCGACACGGAAACCACAGATCAAAGCACTTGCGAACAAAAGGAAAGTAAAAGAGGTAAAATAACGGAATACTATCCCGAAACGATTCAAGAGGCAATCGAGATCGTAGAAAATGCAAGCGAAAAACGGATTGCTTGCGATCTGACGGAAAGTGAATTCCGTTTCGTGCTGTTATCGGAAGAGTGGACTTCTGCCGATTCCACGGTTGAAAACGTAATTCCGATCAAAATCGGGTTGTTAGACACGGGCTTTTTCGATTATCAGGTCGTACCCCTTTTAAGAAAGGTATATGCAGGAAATAAACGTATTATCTGTTATAATGCGAAAGAGGTTATGCACCGTTTGAAAGCAATCGAAGTGGAATTTTCGGCAGACTTTGACGACGGCGCTATACTCAAATGTTTATCGGACGGATTAAGCAACTCCGACGGTTTGGCGTTTTGCCTGAATTATCATCAAATTCCCGAAAAGAACAGAGGCTACGGCGCAGCGTTCGTTTACGATTATTATTATAACGCGCTTTCTAAAAAAGAACGGGAATTATACGCAAAAGTGGAATTGCCGCTCGTTCGCGTGTTGTTTGATATGGAAATACAGGGCGTATGCGTAGATAGCCAAACCCTGACGGAGCTTTCCGTGCGCTATAACGCGGAACGGGAAGAGATTACGAAACGTATTTACGAGCTTGCAGGGGAAGAATTTAATATCAACTCCACCCAACAGCTTGGCAAAATACTCTTTGAAAAGCTGAAAATCGGAAACGGCGTAAAAAAGAAAAAAGAAAGTAAATCGTATACGACGACTGCCGAGGCGTTAGAAAAATATGCCGACGAATCGGAGATCGTACGACAAATACTCCGTTATCGAAAGGTGCAGAAACTGTATTCGACGTATATCGAGGGGTTCAAGCCGTTGATCGTGAACGGAAAGGTGCACACGACCTACAATCAAAACAATACCACGACGGGCAGACTTTCGAGTATGAACCCGAATTTACAGAACATTCCCATTCGTACGGAAGAGGGGCGTGAACTTCGCAAGCTGTTTACGGCAAGCGAGGGGAACGTTTTAATCGACGCCGATTATTCGCAGATCGAGCTACGACTTTTGGCGCATTTTTCGGGCTGCAAAGAGCTTGTGAAAGCCTATTGCGAGGAAAAAGATATTCACGCGACGACCGCATCGCAAGTGTTCGACGTGCCGATTGAACAGGTTACTTCGCAAATGCGCCGCGACGCAAAAGCCGTGAATTTCGGTATTATTTACGGCATTAGCGCGTTCGGACTTTCCAACGATTTGAATATCACTCCCAAAAGAGCGCAGGAATATATCGATAAATATTTCCAAACGTATAGCGACGTGAAAGAATATATGCATAAAAACGTGGAAACGGCTACGAAAGAGGGCTTTATCACGACGTTATTCGGGCGCAGACGGGTGATTAACGAAATACGCTCGTCTAACTATAACGTCCGATCGTTTGGCGAACGCGCCGCAATGAATATGCCTTTACAAGGTTCGAGCGCAGATATTATCAAACTTGCAATGATCAACGTTTATAAAAAGTTAAAAGAGGGCGGATATAAAGCCAAGCTCGTTTTGCAGGTACACGACGAGTTGGTGATCGATTGCCCCAAGGCAGAGGCAGACGAGGTGAAAAATCTTTTGAAAACTGAAATGGAAAACGCCGTTTCTCTTTCCGTACCGCTCACCGTGGATATAGGCGTGGGAGATAACTGGTTTGCCACCAAATAAGCCTCGATCGTGAAACGTTTTTTGTGAAACAATAAAGGAAATTCGTAGATTATGAATAAAAAAATAGCTATTACAGGTGGGATCGGTAGCGGAAAATCTACCGTAAGTCAAATGATACGCGATATGGGTTATCCCGTATATTCTTGCGACGAAATTTACGCCGCGCTCATTAATAACGAGCAATATATAACCGAAATAAAAAACGCTTTTCCCACTGCCGTTCAAAAGGATAGAATCGATAGAGAAAAGCTTGCCAAAATCGTTTTTAACGACGATTCGGCTCTCGAAAGATTGAATAAAATCGCGCATCCGCTGATTATGGAAAGCTTATTGAAACAAATGAATACCGAAAAGGGCTTGGTGTTTGCCGAAGTTCCGTTATTATTTGAAGGGAATTTTGAAAGTTTATTCAATGAAATTATCGTTGTGAAAAGAAATAAAAAAGAACGAATTGAAAGCGTTTGCGCGCGTGATTGTAAAACGGAAGAAGAAGTAGTGGCAAGAATGAACGCACAATTTGATTATGACACAGAAAAAATAAATGCAATTATCATTGAAAACACAGGGGAGCTTTTGGCGTTAAAAAACAAAGTTTCAGATATCATAAAACAGCTTTTGTGAAACATTATTCGTGAAACAATATATTTA
>JAZNEZ010000196.1:0-8290 GCA_045588875.1 Candidatus Scatosoma sp.
ATTCGCAAACAAAAAGCTTTGTTGGGGTAGCTATCGGGCTTTTAGAAGAAGAAGGAAAACTTTCTTTGGACGATAAAGTTGCCGATTATTTCCCTGAAAAGATCGACGGGGAATTGAAAGGATACGTAAAAGACCAAACGGTGAAAGAAATGCTCACGATGTGTACGGCAGGCGGTCCGAATCACTGGTGGTTCACCTCGGGCGATCCCGACAGAACGCACCTCTATTTCAACGATCGCGGCACGGGGCGTCCCTCGGGCACGTACTGGGTGTACGACAGCGCAGGCTCGCAGGTGCTTTGCAATCTCGTGGAAAAGCTTACGGGTAAAAAAATGCTCGATTATATGAAAGAAAAGCTGTTTAACCATATGGGCACGTTCCAGACGGCAACGATCCTCGAAACGCCCAACGGCGTTTCTTGGGGGGATTCGGCAATGGTCTGCACCCTCCGCGATATAGCGTCGTTTGGACAGCTCGTGATGAACTACGGCGTTTGGGAGGGCAAACGCCTGATGAACGAGGCATACCTGCGCGAAGCGACTTCCAAGGTCGTGGATAACCGCGAGAACGCGCACTACCACGTGTATTATCAAGGCTATGGCTATCAGATCTGGCGCGTTACGGGCGGTGGCTTTGCGTTCGTGGGTATGGGCGATCAGCTCACCCTCTGCTATCCCGACAAAAACCTGCTGTTCGCGTTCACCTCGGACAACCAAGGCACGGACGTACCCAGATCGCTGATTATCGGCGCATTTGAGGATCTGATCGTCGATCAAATCAAGGATACCCCTCTGCCCGAAAACAAGGCGGCGCAAAAGCGTTACGCAAAGGTTACCAAAGATCTCAAACTTTTCGCCGTACAAGGCGACGAGGATTCGCCTTTTAGAAAGGAATTGCAGAGAAAGGTATACCGTTGCGAGCCCAACAAAATGGGTATTAAAAAGTTCTCGTTCCATTTCAAAAATGCGAAAACGGGTGAATTCCATTACACGAACGAACAGGGCGACAAGGTGATCCCGTTCGGCGTAAACCATAACGTATTCGGGAAATTCCCCCAACTCGGCTACGCGAACGATCGCGGTGGAGTGGCAACCACGGACGGATATATGCACAACGACGCCGTTTCCTTTGCGTGGGCGGAAGAGAAAAAGATCATTCTCTACGTGCAAGTGATCGATAGGTATTTCGGCAATATGAGCGCGGTGTTTGCGTTCAAGGGCGACGACGTGGCAGTGCGTTTTTCCAAAGCCGCAGAACATTTCTTGATGGAATACGAGGGCTCGCTCGTGGCACACAGAGCAAGAAAATCGAAAAAATAAGCGTTAAACCAAAGCGCCTTGCTTGATTGTTTCAAGCAAGGCGTTTTTTTAATTTTTCCGTAAACCTTTGGGCAGGTGATTTTTCACCGTGCCGTTCACCGTTTTTCCAAGCCCGATTGGATATCCCTCCACGCAAACGGCGCACCAACCGTTTTTCGTGTCGCTTTCGATCGTTTCACCGCGCAGGTATTTTTCCACGCGTGGATCGGTGATCGATAAATCGACGACGTTCTTTAATTCCTCTTTGTCGGCGCAAAGCACGAGCGAATGCGAGGGCTCAAACCTCCCGTTTTTCACCTCGCCAAGTCGCACGCCTACGCGCAGGACCTGTAAACCTTTCCAGTCGAACACGTTTTCGGGCAGATCGTATAACACGCCGCCCACTTCGTGCAAACGCCGTACTTTCGGCGTAACGAGAAATTCCTTTTCAAACGCACGGAACGCCTGTTCGCTCGTTTTGGAAATAAACGGCTTTATTTCTTTGATATACGCGCTCACCTGCTCGCCACTTTTTTCAAACAGCGCAACGAAATGCCCCTCGCCGTCGATCTTATGCGGATATAATTTCTCTTGGCGGAGTAAACGCATTTCCGCGTGCGATTGCAAATAATCGCATACCTGTCCCTCATCCTCGGCAGGGGCAAAGGTGCAAGTAGAGTACACAAGCCGACCGCCTACGCGTAGCATTTTCGTCGCCGATTCCAAAATACGCTTTTGTCTTGCCGCGCAAAGGAAAATATTTTCCTCGCTCCATTCGCCGATCGCCTCGTCCGCGTTTTTGCGGAACATACCCTCGCCCGAGCAGGGTGCGTCTACGAGTATTTTATCAAAATACCCCTCAAACCTCTCCGCAAGCTTTTCGGGTGTTTCGCAGGTAACGACGGCGTTTTTGATCCCCATTCGCTCCACGTTGCCCGATAAAATTTTCGCACGCGACAAAACGGGCTCGTTGAGCACGATCAAGCCCTTGCCCTGCATAGCGCAGGCAAGTTGCGTGCCTTTCCCCCCAGGGGCGGAGCAAAGATCGAGCACTCTTTCGCCCGATCGTACTTCCAAAAGCGGAGCGGCGGACATTGCCGAGGGCTCTTGGGAATAGAATAGCCCTGCCAAATGAAAGGGGCTTGCGCCGAGCTTTTCCGCTTGCGTGTAAAACCCGTTTTCTTCCCAAGGCACGGGCTCGCCCAAAAAGGGCAAAAGCGGTTTCAACGCATACCTGCCCCCTTTGAGTGGGTTGAGTCGTACCCCCTTAAACGGCTTTTTTTCATATACGGCAAAAAACGCCTCCCATTCGTTTTCGGGAAGCTGTTTTTTCATATTGACGATAAATTTTTCGGGTAAATTCGGCATACTATACCCCCAAATACGCTTGAAATTCGTCGGGCGTGAACACGCGCGCACCGCGCGCTTGCACCGATTTCAGCCGATTACCGCCCTCGCCCTCCAAGCATACGTAGATATCACATTCTTCTGCGCGGAAGGTCAGGCGCGCCGCTTGCTCGAACGCGGAAAGCAAAAGTTCTTTCGCCCGTTCCGTTTGGAGTTCAAACGCGTGCGAAAAACAGACCGTTTTATTTTGCAACTTACCCTCTTTCGCTCTGCGGCGTTTGGCGCGGTCGGCAAAAATATGGAACTGCGCACGGGCTTTTTCCCGTTCTTCCTTTGCCTTTTCGCGCGCCAATCTATACGCGGCAAAGCCCTTGGAATCGCTTTGCGTTACTTCGTAATTTTCAATTTTTCCAAGCGAAATCGCGTATTTTTTCAAAATTTCGGCGAGGGAAAGTCCCTCTTTTGCGCAAAGCGCCTGCGCCACTTTCATTGTCGCGTACGCATCGTCCACGGCGCGGTGGGGGGTGAATTCTACGCCCAGCTCGTCCGCGATCGCGCCCAAACCGAACTGCCGAGAAAAATCGCCGATCGTGTTCATATACAAAAACTGCGTGTCTGCAAACGAAAAGGAAAACGAGGGCAGGTGAAAACGCTTGCTTTCTAAATTTAAGTACTTCACGTCGTTCATAGACGCGTGTCCGCAAACGAGGGTGTCCTTATCCTGCAACAAGGCGTAAATTTCGTCCGCCTTACTCAAAAAGGTAGGGTATTTTTTGAAATCTTCGTATTTGTACGGCAAAACCAAACCCTGTTCGCCCTTACGGTCGGTCAAATGAAAACCGCCCTGCGGATTGATCAGGATATCCCTCTTTTCAAGAATATGGAATTGTTCGTCCGTCAAGCAATACCCGAACGCGCAAATTTTTGCGGCGTTCTTGGATACCACCGAACACTCGATATCAAAAAATAAATATTTCATAATAGATAGACCGCGCCAAGCGCGGTCGTTTTCGTTTAGTTTTTAGGAGTAATCAAAGCTTTACCGCCCATATAGGGACGAAGTACCTCGGGAATATACACGCTACCGTCTGCCTGCAAATGATTTTCCACGAACGCAATCAGCATACGGGGGGGCGCGACCACCGTGTTATTCAAGGTATGCGCGAGTTTCACTTTACCGTCGCTATCCTTATAACGAATGGCAAGACGGCGCGCCTGCGCGTCCGTCAAATTCGAACACGAGCCAACCTCGAAATATTTCTTCTGACGGGGACTCCACGCCTCGACGTCGCAGCTTTTATATTTCAAATCGGCAAGATCGCCCGAACAGCAACCAAGCTGACGAACGGGGATTTCCAACGAGCGGAAGAGCTCCACCGTGTAGCTCCAAAGCTTTTCATACCATTCTTCGCTTTCCTCGGGACGGCAAACGACGACCATTTCCTGCTTTTCGAATTGATGAATACGGTAAATACCGCGCTCCTCAATACCGTGCGCGCCCTTTTCCTTACGGAAACAGGGGGAATAGCTCGTCAAGGTCAAGGGGAGCTTGTCGCCGTCGATAATCTGTCCCATAAACCGACCGATCATAGAGTGCTCGGACGTACCGATCAAGTACAGATCCTCGCCCTCGATCTTATACATCATATTTTCCATTTCCGCAAAGCTCATCACGCCCGAAACGACGTCGCCGTGGATCATAAAGGGGGGAATTACGTAAGTAAAGCCCTTATCGATCATAAAATCGCGCGCATAGGTGAGTACTGCCGAATGTAACCGTGCAATATCGCCCGTCAGATAGTAAAAGCCCTGCCCCGATGTTCTTCTTGCCGAATCCACGTCGATACCGTCCAACTTTTCCAAAATATCCAAATGATAGGGTACTTCGAAATCGGGTTGTTTGGGCTCGCCGAAACGCTGTAATTCGACGTTTTGAGAATCGTCCTTGCCAAGGGGTACGTCGTCGGCGATAATATTGGGAATGGACATCATTGCGTTTTTAAGCGCAGCCTCCACTTCCTCGTTCTCCTTTTCAATCGCCACGAGCCGTTCCGCGTCCGCTTTTACCTGCGCTTTGATTTCTTCCGCCTCGTCGCGTTTGCCCGCTTTCATACACTCGCCCACCTTTTTGGAAAGGGTGTTGCGTGCAGCGCGGAGCGCGTCGCCCTCGGCGATCAGCGCGCGGCGTTTGCTATCGAGCGCAAGCGCCTCGTCTACGAGCGCAAGCTTATGGTCTTGAAATTTCTTTTTAATATTCTCCTTTACGAGCTCGGGATTCGTCCGAATAAGATTGATATCGATCATCTGTTTTACTCCTGTCTTTTACTTTCGTTTTCATTATTATACAACTTTTTCTTTGTAAAAGCAATTAAATGCAAACTATCCGCGCGAAATTCCCGTAAAATTTCCTTAAAAAACTTGTAATTTCTTTGGCGGTATGATATAATAAAGGCAGTATATATCTTTTCGGAGCATTTTACCGTTATGAAAAAGGACGAAAAAATCCGCTCGGGTGCAACGCCCGAACGGGAAATACAACGCTTTCACGCGCTCGCAGGCGAGGGACTTTCCAAAACGCAAGTGGAGGAACGAATCGAACAAGGGCTCGTGAATAAGACGACCAAAAAGTATTCCAAATCCTATCGGAGTATTTTTGCCGGCAATATCTGCACGGTCTTTAACCTGCTTTGCGCGCTTGCCGCCGTTGCGCTCATTATCGCACGCGCGCCCATTTCGCAATTCTTGTTCGTGCTCATTTTCTCGGCGAATATTTTTATCGGTATCGTTTTGGAGATACGCGCCAAGCGCAAGATCGACAAGCTTACGATCCTCTCTTCCCCCACGGCAAAAGCCGTGCGCGGTGGCGAGCAGGTGGATATACCCGTCGAGGAAATCGTAATCGACGATATTCTCGTGCTTTCCGCAGGGCAACAAGTGCCTGCCGACTGCGTGGCGGTGGAGGGTACGGCAGAGCTCAACGAATCCCTGCTTACGGGTGAATCCGTACCCATTAAAAAAGAGGACGGGGATTTCGTTTACGCAGGCTCGTTCGTGGCAAGCGGTAAAATCGCCGTACGCGTGGATAAGATCGGCGACGATACCTATGTGAGCAAGCTCACCTCGCGCGCCAAGAAATATAAGCGTCCGAATTCGGAAATTATGAATTCGATCACGCTGTTTATCAAGATCATTGCGTTTGCGATCGTGATCGTGGCGGTGGCAATGTTTATCAACAACTTCAACGCCACGGGCGGTTCGTTCTCCGATTTCGAAGAGGCAGGCGGACTTTGGAACGCGCTGTTGAAAGGTACGCCCGTACTCAACGAAACCATTCAAAAAACCGCCGCCGTAGTGATCGGTATGATCCCCTCGGGATTGCTTTTATTAACGACGGTCGCGCTTTCCAAAGGTATGATACACCTCGCGCGCTACAACACCCTCGTGCAGGATATGTATTCGCTCGAAATGCTCGCGCGCGTCAACGTTTTGTGCTTGGATAAGACGGGTACGATCACGGACGGCAGAATGAAAGTGAGCGATTGTATACTGCTCAATAACAACACCGAGTTCGGCATAGACGATATTATCGGCTCTATTCTTGCCTCTCTCGACGACAACAACCAAACCTCTATCGCGCTCTACGAACGGTTCGGTCATTCTTCGGCTTTGCAACCGATTGCAACCCTGCCCTTCTCGTCGGCGCGTAAGCTTTCGGCGGTTACCTTTGCCGGCGTGGGTACGTACGTAATGGGCGCGCCCGAGTTCGTACTCAAACCTATGCCGATACGTATCGATAAAATCGTCAAGCAATACGCGCAAATGGGCTTGCGTGTTTTGGTAATCGCGCAATCGTCGGGGCAGTTGCAAGGGGATAAAGTGCCCGTGGGGTTAAAGCCGGTGGCGATCATTACCCTTTCGGACAATATCCGTCCGGACGCGATTGAAACGATCAAATGGTTTAAGGAAAACGACGTTGCCGTGAAAGTCATTTCAGGCGACAATCCCGTAACCGTGTCCGAGGTGGCGCGACGCGCAGGGATTAAACACGCAACGCAGTTCATTTCCCTCGAGGGGCTTTCGGATATCGAGGTGGAGAACGCCGCAAATCAATACACGGTGTTTGGGCGTGTTACCCCCGAGCAGAAAGCGGTGTTGATTCGCGCCATTAAAAAGGCAGGCAATACCGTGGCGATGACGGGGGACGGCGTGAACGATATTTTGGCAATGAAAGAGTCGGATTGCGCGGTTTCCGTGGCGTCGGGGAGCGAGGCGGCGGGAAACCTTTCCAACCTCGTTTTACAGGACAATAATTTCGGTTCTATGCCGAGAATCGTCAACGAGGGACGGCGCGTGATCAATAACGTGAAAGACTCCGCCGCGCTCTATATCACCAAAACGTTGCTCATATTAACGCTTGCAATCGTTTGTATTGCTCTGAAAAGCGCGTATTTCTTCACGACGAACAATATGTTGATGTATGAATTTATCATCAGCGCAATACCCTCCACCGTGCTTGCAATCTTCCAACCGAACACCAAGCGCGTGCAGGGGAAATTTATTCCCTACGTGTTAAGCCGTGCGATCCCAGGGGCGCTGACGATGGCGCTGGCGATCGTGTCGCTGTATGTGATACGCGCTCTGCCGATCGGCGAAACGATCGGATTCGTTTCGGGTGGCGTGGAAACGGCGGAATACCAAGCAATGCTTATGCTCGCGCTTACGTTTAGCGGACTTGTGATTTTGTACCGTATTTGTCAGCCTTTCAACATCTTCCGCGCGAGCCTGTTCATACTCTCCGCGTTCCTTTGTATCTTCGTGGTGAGCGTACCTATCCTTGGCGAAGTGGTGTTCAACGGTTGGTCGGCAGTTCAATTCACCCTGCCGCAAGCCTTGCTCATTATCATTATCATTCAAGTTTGTTTCCCCGTGTCCGCGTTTTTGATTAAGGTGTTCGACCTAATCAATCCAGCCGACGAACCCGCTTAAACGCTTTGATAAAAACGCCTCCCGTACAGGGAGCCGTTCTCTTTTACGGCTCGAATTTGAGCATTTCCAACGTAAGTAACATACCCGTTCTTACGCCATTGGCATACGCCCGTTCTTTTTCCAAGCCAAAATAACCGCTACTTGCCATATAGTATTCTTCGAACAATGTTTCCTGTTCCTTGGAAAGGGTTTTTTCCAGCTTTTCGTAAGCCTCGTCGCGTTCCTGCCATTCTTCCGTTTTCTGCAATTCTTTCGTACTTCTTTCCCGTTCGTTGATTTCTCCGTGATATAAATGATATAATATATTTTTCATAAGCGTTCTCCTGTTGATAGTATTATAGCATACCTTTTTGAGGATTTGTTTGAAATACCTATATAGGTACATATTTTTTGACGTAAGTGCAGATTATTTACTTGAATTACAAAAATAAACAGTCAATACAAACCGCCTCCCGTGCTGGGAGGCGGTTTTCGTTTGTTATTTTGCTTATTCTTCGTCGGGAGTGATTACTTCTTCTACTTCCTCGATTTCCGTTTCCCCTACGAGATCCTCGGGGCTTAAATCCGCCGCCGTTTCCTCGGGGGCTTGCGTTTCCGCCTCGTCGTCGCGTTCGGTTACGTCTACCGTCGCCACGAGGCTGTCTTTCACGTTCATAACC
>JAZNEZ010000197.1:0-3173 GCA_045588875.1 Candidatus Scatosoma sp.
CCGCCTCGGCATAGCCTTGCCGAGGCGTTCTTTTTCTTTTATCCACACCCCTTTTTGGCGGTGGATAACTTTTTTAAGCGGTTTTTAGGTTGTGGAAAAACATTCCGTCGAATACTGTCGAAAGGGAAAGAAAACGGTCGAAAAATAAAATTATAAAATTATGCATACCCTCCAAAACCCCCACTTATCCACCCTAAATGTGGATAAAAGGGGGTTGTCCACTGAACGAATTTCAAAAAAGTGGATAAGTTCGCCGTGGATAAATCGGACGGATTTTCAAAAATAAGGCTTTCCGCGCTTAACGCCTTAAAAACCGCCGAAAATCGGTGGATAACCCGTCCACAAACGGACTGTGCACAACCGTAAAAAGAGGTAAATGTTGTGGATAACTCCTTAAAAAAGCGAATTTTGGGGATAAATTTTCTTAAAAAACGTAAGATTTTGGTAAAATAGAGTTAAATTGTCCACAAACAAACGTTCTTTTCCACAACGGTAAAAAGTTATCCACATATAGTGCCGTTTATGCGGCGCGGTATAAACGCATAAGAACGGCGTATACGGCGTATAAAAATGCCTGCGTTAACGTACGTTTCTAAATTTCACGGAAACGTCCGCAATCGCGTTTTTCAAGACGGTACTTTTAAGCTCCTCGTAGCGACGGTGGGCGTATTTTTGCAGTTGTTCTTCTATGCCGAACAGGTCGCAACCGCACGCGCGACATTTTTCAAAGGTCGTTTTGATCTGTCCCGAAAGTCGCTTTTCCGCCGAGGAGAACGCGCCGCTCGGCATGTCGCCTACGTCCGCGCCCTCTTTGACGGGCAACGATTTGGAGTAATCGAGCAAGCCTGCCGTCATCACGAGCTCGATTTTTAAGGTCGCGCGACCGTCCTTGCCCACCTTGAATTTCGTGCGTGGCGTGTTCCGTTTCACCGTTAGTGTACAAGTAGCGTCCTCTATTTCCACCGAATACGCCGCCAGCCGCAATTCCTTTTTCACGGCGTTGTAGGCGAACGTTTCTTCCTGCGTCAATTTCTCTACGCGCTTGCCACCTACGAACAACGCCGTTTCACTTGCGCTGAACACCGGCTTATCATTCGATTGTCCACCGCCACTTGAACTACCAGAACCGCCCGAACTGCTTGAACTCGAAGAGCTTGACGAGCTTGACGACGAGCTGTCCGAAGAGCCGCTTTGTTGTTGACTACCGCCGACCTGCTCTTGTTGGGGTTGGGTTTTGAGAATGGGGAGATACGCGCTTTTTCCGTCGCTAAAATACCCAATGGCAAATTCGCGTAAAGTAGAGGGGAGTACCGTGCCGACGCGTTCTGCGTGGGGAGAAAGTACCTTTTGCATTGCCACGCTACCCGAGGGATCGACGAGTGCGGCGACGTTGAGCATATCCTTGGCAAGACCGTCGCAGGTGGCGAGTAAACAGTTATCGGACATATATTCGTCGAGTAAGAAAAAATCAAGCGCGTCGAACGCGTTCTGCTGAACTGCCTTTTCGCCTAAAATGATGAGCCTACAAAACACGAGCTTGGGATACCAGCCCGTTTTGGCGTTGATTTCTTCGAACGCGTCCGCCACCGTTTTTCCGCGACTGACGAGCTGTACCGTTTCGCTTGCCTGACCTTGTTTGGACGATTGCGGAATGGCGATTTGGGAAGTGATGATAAACGTTTCCTCTTCCCTATCGATACCCACCGCCATAACGATCGCCGTTTTTTGTACGTCGATCAGTCCGAAATCGCCCGTAAAGAACAGGAACGCAAGCGCAATAATGACGATCAAATAATACCGAACGGTGTTTTTTGAGTGTACCTTACGCATTTTTCTTCTCCTTTTGCTTTTTGTTTAAGAATAGTAGCAGTAGCGGCGCGGCGATTGCAAACGCCCAGAAAACGGGGTATAGGAAATTCCCGAAAAAGGCGTAGATCGAATCGTAGTATTTATTACAGAACAGCACGAATACGAACGCCGCGATATTTAATCCTGCGGCAAACCATACTCTTCGTTTCGTACCCAAGCAGCGCGCCGTGAGATCGACGGCGTATTGCAAGGGCGTAGACGCGTAGAAAAAGAGCACGATAGAGAGCATATATACGAAAATCAGATCGATACGTCCGATCACGGTGAGCGCAGGGAAGTATTGCGCGATTTTGGCAAACGCGTAATGCTCGCGTGGCGCGATCGTGGAATAGAGGGAATAGAACACCCCTAAAAAGATCATAGAAAGTACCGCGCCCAAGCCGTAGCCACAGGCGATCTTTGTTCCGTCCCCCTTTTTATAGCGCAGATTGCCGATAAGTGGCAGGAGTAAAACGGCGTCGGAAAAATGGGGGGTGGTGTAGGTGAACGCAGACACGGTATGCTCGAATCGCCGTTCAAAGATAGGCAAAAGGTTAGATGCGTCCGCCTCCACGAGCGACATTACGATCAGCGCGGCAAACGGAACGACGAACAAAAACAGCGAAAGATCGGAAAATCTGCCGATCGCTTTAATGCCCCTTGCGCACACGAACGCCGAAAAGAAAAAGAAGAATGCAAACGAGAATAAAGTGGGCGAGGTGTCGTAGAACGCCGCATACACGAACTTTTCGATATCGAGCAGGGGCAACACCGCCGTGAATAAAAAGTAGATTGCGTATAAAATATAAACGGCGATCGTCCATTTTCCCAACTTTTCTTCCAACCGCTTTAAGAGCGGTTTTTCCGAGCGTGAGGCGACGAAGAGCAGGGCAAGGAGCACCCCCGTTTGTAGGATATATTGCAAGAGCGCAGGCAGTAAAATGTCGCCCCCGACGAAACGGGATAAAATAGAGGGTAGCTCCAAAAGCTTGTACACGGGCAACACGAACGCCGCGAAAAAGCAGATCTGTCTACTCACGATTCCGTCGTTTTCGGGCGCGGATAAAAAGGTTTTTTCACTCATTTTCTTCTTCTCCTTGTTGCTTTTGTTCCTTTTGCGTGGTGAAACGCGTTCTGTTCGGCGAGCCGATGATAAGCGGTCGCTCCGATAAACTTTCAATGCCCTGTTTGACGAGCGTATCGGGTAGATCGTGGCGGATTAAGGGGGAGAACGGCACCGGAAAATCC
The DNA here is from genome assembly GCA_045588875.1 of Candidatus Scatosoma sp. Lineage (GTDB taxonomy): Bacteria > Bacillota > Clostridia > Christensenellales > Borkfalkiaceae > Scatosoma. The sequence continues at coordinate 3,097 of JAZNEZ010000197.1, forward strand.
ACATTCTTAAAGTGCTTACTGGGAGAAGAGGACTGCAAGGGTAAGATCCAGTTCGGCCCTACGGTAAAATGGGGATA
>JAZNEZ010000198.1:0-5647 GCA_045588875.1 Candidatus Scatosoma sp.
TTTTGCCGCCGACCGCCGCCTGCACGGGAATTTCGAACAGCTGACGGGGAATCGCGTCTTTTAAGTTTTCACAAAGCGTTCTGCCACGTTCGTAAGCGCGATCTTCGAAAACGATCGTCGAAAGCGCGTCGCAGATCTCGCCGTTTAAGAGGATATCGAGGCGCACGAGCTTGGAGCGTTGATACCCTGCCAGCTCGTAATCAAAGCTTGCGTAGCCTTTCGTCCGCGATTTTAAGCTATCGAAGAAATCGTATACGATCTCGTTGAGCGGCAACGTGTATTCAAGCTTTACGCGTCGTTCGTCCATATACGTCATATTCTTAAACACGCCGCGTTTTTCCTTACAAAGATCCATAATCGGGCCCATATAATCGGGGGGCGTGTAGACCTCCGCTTTCACGATCGGCTCTTCCATATATTCGATATCCGAGGGCTCGGGCAAATGCGAGGGATTATCCACGAAGAACTCCTCGCCGTTTGTTTTATGCACCAAATAGCTCACGCTCGGCGCGGTCGTGATAATATCAAGGTTAAATTCGCGTTCAATACGCTCCTGTATGATCTCCATATGCAAAAGCCCCAAAAAGCCGCAACGGAAACCAAAACCGAGCGCAACCGAATTATCCGGCTCGAAGATAAGCGACGCGTCGTTTAACTGCAATTTCAAAATCGCTTCTTTGAGGTCGTTGAATTTACTCCCGTCGAGCGGATAGATACCGCAAAACACCACGGGTTGTACCTTTTTATACCCCGAAAGTGGCTCGCTTGCAGGGTTCGTCGCGCTCGTTACCGTATCGCCCACGGCAACGTCTTGAATGGATTTAATCGACGCGGCGATATACCCTACTTCCCCTGCCTTTAAGCAATCCTTGGGAACGGGCGCAGGCGCGAACGCGCCCACTTCGGTTACGTCGTAAACGGTACTCGATAAAAACGTTTTGATTTTATCGCCCACTTTCACCTGACCGTCCTTTAAGCGAACAAACAGGATAACGCCCTTATAATTATCGTAATAGCTATCGAAAATCAAGGCTTTGAGCGGTTCTTCCGTGTCGCCGCTCGGCGCGGGAAAATACTGCGTGATCGCCTCCAACAAATCCTCGATATTCGTGCCCTCTTTCGCAGATACGCAGGGTACGCCCGACGCGTCTAGCCCGATTACGTCCTCGATCTCCTTTTTTACCTCGTCGATACGCGCGCTCGGCAGGTCGATTTTATTGATGACGGGCAGAATTTCCAGATTGTTCTCAATCGCCAAATACACGTTGGCGAGTGTCTGCGCCTCCACCCCCTGCGTGGCGTCTACCACCAAAATAGCCCCCTCGCAAGCCGCGAGCGAACGGCTGACCTCGTAGGTAAAGTCCACGTGCCCCGGGGTGTCGATTAAATTAAATTCGTATTCTTGACCGTCTTTCGCCGTATAGTACATACGCACGGGCGTGAGCTTGATCGTAATGCCACGCTCCCGTTCGATATCCATACTATCGAGCAGTTGTTCTTCCATATCGCGACTAGATACCTGCCCCGTACGTTCGATCAGTCGATCGGCGAGGGTGCTTTTGCCGTGGTCGATATGGGCAATAATACAAAAATTCCTTAAAAGCGGATTTGGTTTTGCCATAAATATTCCTTATATTTTTCTTTAATTTTCCTTTTGAAACGTTTGGATAAAGCTATGCAGTGCGTAAGATACGGGCGCGTTTTTAACGAGGAGCATACCCACCGAACGCACGGGCAAAGCTGGATCGGTTTTCACTTCAAACAGCGTTTGCTCGTTTAAGTGGCGCGTTACGTATTCGCGTGGAATAACGCCCACGCCCATACCGCGAAGAACGAGCCGTTTCATAAGCTCCCAGCTCCCCACCTCAATCGAGGGTTGCAATTCCACGCCCAGCGACGATAAGAAGTTATCGAGCGAACGCCTTGCTACCGTGTTCTGATCCATCATAATCAACGGATAGTCTTTGAGCTTTGCCAACGAAACCGTGCCTCCCGTAAGCTCGGGATATTTATCGCCCGTGATAAAGATATCGTTCAGGCGCATACAGTTTCCGTATAATTTAAGATCGTTATCGGGGGATATAGGCAGGTTTACGAACGCCACGTCGCATTTGTCCGCTTTCAGCTTTTCAATCGTATCGGGCGTGAAATCCGCCGTCAACTCAAACTTACCGGCAGGAAAGCGCTCGTGAAATTCCACGATTTTATCCGCGAGGAAATATTCAAAAATGGTATCGCTCGCGCCGATACGTATCGTGCCCGTCGCCGAGTTTTTCATTTCGTTAATACGGTTTTCCGCCTCACTAAGTAGTCCGAGCGCGCGTTCCACCTCGTTAAAAATAACTTTACCGCCTTGCGCCGACAATACCATTCCCCTATGCGTGCGCGTGAACAGCGAAACGCCAAGTTGCGTTTCCAACTGCTTGATCGAACGCGAAACGGCGGGTTGGGAAATATAAAGCTCCTCCGCCGCCTTGGTCAAGCTACCGCTTTTCGCCACCGTATAGAACACCCTATACAAGTCTAAATTTACCATAATCTCACACCTGCCCCTTTCCTTTCGTTTATTTCCCTACGCAAAACTTTTCAAAAATTTCCCCTATAATCGTTTCCGTCGCCGTTTCGCCCGTAATCTCGCCGAGAATATCCCACGTTTCTTTCACGTCCACCGCGACGAGTTCAAGCGGCTCTGTGCCGCAAGCGTTTATCGCGCGCGCGAGCGTTTCTTTCGCGCGCACGAGCGCGTTATAATGCCGTTCCTCAATCAAGAACGCCTCGTGTAAATTTTCACTTGCGCCGTACGCCCTTTCAAACAGCAATTCTTTGAGCTTTTTTATCCCCTCGCCCGTAACAGCGGAAACGAGCGCGTCGGCGTCCGTGTCCGTATCGTCGCGGAGAAGATCGGATTTATTGATAATCTTAATCAAAGGCTTATCTTTGAGCATTTCTAAAACGCGCCCGTCCTCGTCGGAAAGCCCTTGCGTTAAGTCGGCGACGAAGATCGCTACGTCTGCCGAACGGATAATGTTTTCCGCACGCTCGATACCGATATTTTCGATTTTATCGCCGCTTTTCCGAACGCCTGCCGTGTCGTAGAGATTGAATTTTCTGCCCTCGATCTCCATAACCCCCTCCACCGCGTCGCGCGTCGTGCCGGCAATATCCGAAACGATCGCTTTTTCATAGCCGAGCAGAGTGTTGAGGAGAGAGCTTTTTCCCGTGTTGGGCTTACCGCAAATAGCTACCGTAACCCCCGTTTTTATCTTCTTTTCCGTGTTATAACGCTCTGCAAGCCGCGTAAGGCGTTCTTGCACCCCTTTGAGCAACTGCTTAACATCCGCCGTTTCCTCGTTTAAGTCCTCGGCGTATTCGTCGGGATAATCGATTGTTACGTCGATTTTGGCAAGTACGGTGGTGAGCTCCGTTTGAAAGGCACAGATCTCGCGCGTGAGCGTTTTTGTATACAGATTATATCCTGCGCGCACCTCGGCGTCCGATTCGGCGTTGATCATATCCGCCACGCCCTCCGCCGCCGCGAGCGATAATTTGCCGTTGAGAAAGGCGCGCTTTGTAAACTCCCCCTTTTCCGCACTGCGCGCGCCGAGAGAGAACGTCTTTTTCAAAATACCGCGCGCAATATTCTCGCCGCCGTGGCAATGAAATTCCACGATATCCTCGCCCGTGTAGCTTTTGGGAGCTTTGAAATATACGCAAAGCCCGAAATCGGTGAACGTACCGCCGTCGATTTTCCCTGCATACATTTTATACGGCTCGAAATCCTTTACCTTTGCGCCACCGACGGGTTGAAACATTTTCGCCGCCAACTCCAACGGATCTTTTCCGCTGATACGCACGATCGCGACGCCCCCTTTGCCTGTCGGCGTTGCAATCGCCGCTATATTGTGCTCCATAAGCCCCAAACACTCCTCATTATAACCTATGCTTATATTATATCATAGTATTTGCGGAGTGTAAACCGTTTCGGCGCGCTTTTGCATAAAAAAAGACGGAAAATATAACTTTTCTTTATTTTCCGTCTGATATATTCTACTTTTTCGATTACGAGAAGAAATCGTCGGGATCGTCCGTTGCTTCCTCCGAGCTTTCGTCCGTATTTTTGCGCCCCTCCGAAGTAAATTCCCCAAAGGGCTCTTCGGGCGGTTGCGTAGACGTAGGCGTTTGCCCTGCGTACGGATTTGCGTAAGGGTTACCGTATCCCCCGTACTGTCCGTATTGTCCGCGTTGACGCATATACGCCTCGTAGCGTGCGCGCATATACGCGTCGTAGTCCACGGGGGTACGGTTGCGCAACGCAAAGATCACGATATAACGCGAAAGCGGCACGAACAATGCCAAGAATGCAAACAGCATATAGTTTTTTGGATAGTATTTTTTATAAAGTCCGAGCAACAGAATGAGCATCAACACCTCGTAAACGAACTGAATAATGGACAAAATATACGCGCTTATGTCGTAAAACCTAAACACTACGTTCGAAAAACCCTGTAAATTCGTCCAGTACGGCGTATCCCACTCGGTAAATTTCGGCGCGCCCTCTACCACGTAAAGGTAGATTTGCGCCGCGACAAGCGCCACGCAAAAAACGGTGGTTATAATCTGCGCAATCATAGTATATAACCCTGCGCGTTTCACTTTCTGATTGAACACGCGACATTCCCCTGCAAGCTTACCGATCAGCAGGGTGCTTGCGAAAGGCACGAACGCGCGCCACTTTCCGTTCACACCTTGGCGTTTCGCCATGGCATACAGCCCCACTCCCTGCAAGATAAACAGCGCAAGCCAAATACCCCCACCGATTGCAAGACCGTAGTAAAACACAGACGGTATACTCGCGCCCAGCATAGAAAAAAACGTCGTTGCGATATAATATAAATTATAAAGTTCCATAATCTTCTCTCTCTCCGTAGTTTACGCAAAGCAAAGTCAAGCCTTTTGCCGGCATCGTTTTTCCGAGCAAATCCCTCTTGCCCGTTTGAAAAGCCGTTTGCAAGCTCTCCTCACTCTTTCTTTTTGTGGCAAGCTCTAAAAGCTCGCCTACGAGCGTACGCACCATATTATACAAAAATCCGTTACCAGTTACGTGGATTTTCACGTCCCTACTGCCGTAGCTTTCGCCCTCCTCCACGCATACTGCATACACCGTGCGCACCGTCGTTTTCACCGACGAGCCTGCCGCGCAAAAGGCTTTGAAATCGTGTTCTCCCTCGAATAATTTTGCATACTTTTGCAAAGCTTCAACGGGCGGTAATTCGTCTACGCGCACCGCATAACGCTCTTTCAGGGGCATTTCGCGTTTGGATACGTACAGGGAATATACGTACGTTTTCCGTTTTGCACTGCGGTTACAATCGAACGTTTCGTCCGCGCCCCAGCCCTCCGTCACGCGGATATCGGGCGGCAAAAAGCGGTTCAGACAATCGGGCATTTTTTCAGGCGGTACGGTGATATTTTCCGAATCGAAATGACACACCTGCCCCACCGCGTGCACGCCTGCGTCCGTTCTACCGCTTGCCGTGATTTTGACCGTTTCCGAAAGGGCGTTAAGCACCGCGTTTTCAAGCGTTTCTTGCACGGAAAGCGCGTTTTTTTGGCGTTGCCAACCGGCGTACGCCGTACCGTCGTATGC
>JAZNEZ010000199.1:0-4736 GCA_045588875.1 Candidatus Scatosoma sp.
GGATAACAATATTTTGCTCGGACCGACGTCGGAGGAAATATAAATGTTCGACGTAATCGTAATCGGAGGCGGCGTTATCGGCGGCACGGTGCTTCGGGAACTCACCAAATACCGTCTTTCCGTCTGTCTTGTGGAAAAAGAAAACGACGTCTGTATGGGACAAAGCAAAGCGAACAGCGGAATCGTACACGCAGGCTTTGACGCGGCTGTCGGCTCGCTCAAAGCAAAGTTCAACGTAGATGGCAATAAAATGATGCCTGCTTACGCGGCGGAGCTGGGCGTGAAATACTTAAATAACGGCTCGCTCGTTTTGGCGTTTTCCAAAGAGGAAATGCAAACGCTGCAGGAATTGAAAGCACGCGGCGAAAGCAACGGAGTGCCCGATCTGCGTGTAATCGATCAAGCGACTTTAAGAGAAAAAGAGCCGAACGTTTCAGAAAACGCCGTCGGTGCGTTATACGCGCCTACGGGCGGTATCGTATGTCCGTACGGGCTTACGATCGCGGCAATCGGCAACGCAATGGATAACGGCGCGGAGCTTTTCACCGATTTCGAGGTAAACGAAATTAAGAAAAACGGCTCGTCTTTTGCCGTGAAATCGGCGGACGGACGGGAAGTCGAGGGAACGCTCGTTGTCAACTGCGCAGGGCTTGCAAGCGGCAAAATAGCGGCGTTAGCAGGGGATAACGACGTGCGTATCGGCGCGAGAAAGGGAGAATATATTTTGCTCGATCGTGAAAGCGGCAATTTTGTTTCGCACACGCTGTTCTGTACGCCGACGAAAAAAGGCAAGGGTATTCTCGTAACGCAGACGGTGGATAACAATATTTTGCTCGGACCGACGTCGGAGGAAATGGAAAAGGGTAACACCGATACGAGCGAAACGGGCTTGGCGTTTATTATCGATAAGGTGCGCGGTATGACGAAAAATCCCCCCCTTTATAACACGATCACTTCGTTTGCAGGCGTTCGCGCGTATTCGGATAAACACGATTTTATCATTGAAGAAAGCAAAACGGTCAAAGGATTGATCCATTGTGCAGGTATCGAATCCCCAGGGCTTACCTCCGCACCTGCGATCGCAAAATACGTCGCGGAAGAAATCGTCGCAAAGATCTTAAATCCACAAAAGAACGAAACGTTCAACGGCAAGCGCGAAAAAGATTATTTCTTTAAGGATCTTTCCACAGAGGAAAAGAACGTAATTATCAAGAAAGATCCGTCGTACGGAAAAATCGTATGCCGTTGCGAACAGATCACCGAGGGCGAGATCGTGCGCGCCATTCGCGAAAATCCGCCTGCGAAAAATATCGACGCGGTAAAACGCAGAACGCGTGCAGGTATGGGCAGATGTCAAGGCGGCTTTTGTCAGCCGCACGTTGCGGAACTGATTGCAAGGGAGCTGGGTATTCCGTTTGAAAAGGTAACGAAAAACGGGAACGGCTCGGAAATCGTCGTGGGGGTGAGCAAATGAAAAACAGTTACGATATCGTCGTGATCGGCGGTGGCCCTGCCGGACTTGCGGCGGCGATAGCCGCTTATGATAATGGTGTTAAGGACGTATTGATTTTAGAGCGTGAAGACGGTTTGGGCGGTATTCTCAATCAATGTATTCACAACGGGTTCGGTTTGACAAGGTTTAAGGAAAGTCTTTCAGGTCCCGAATACGCCGCTCGCTTTATCGACGGCGTAAAGGAAAGGAATATCGAGGTTTGTACGCAAACGACGGTGCTTTCGCTTACCAAAGAGAAAACGGTTACCGCGATCAACGCGGAAAACGGGGTGTTTACGTTGCAGGCAAAAGCGGTTGTTTTGGCAATGGGTTGCAGAGAACGTAGCCGCGGCGCGCTCAACGTGGCAGGTAGCAGACCGTCGGGGATATATTCGGCAGGTACGGCGCAAAAATACGTCAATATCAAAGGTTATATCCCTGGGAAAAGCGTAGTCATACTCGGCTCGGGGGATATCGGGTTGATTATGGCAAGGCGTATGACGCTCGAAGGGGCAAAGGTGCACGCCGTATGCGAAATTATGCCGTATTCGAGCGGCTTAAAGCGCAATATCGCGCAATGCTTGGATGATTTCGGTATTCCACTCTATCTCAATCACACGATCACCAAGATCGAGGGGGAAAAGCGCGTAACGGGCGTGGTCGTTTCGCGGGTAGACGAGAATAAAAAGCCGATCAAAGGTACGGAAAAGCATTTCGATTGCGACACGGTGCTTTTCTCTGTTGGCTTGATACCCGAAAACGAGCTTACCAAATCGGCGGAGATTCCGCTTTCGCCCAGAACGCGCGGTGCGGTTGTGTACCAGAACCGTGAAACGGAGGCGCGCGGCGTGTTCGCCTGCGGAAATGTTTTGCAGGTGCACGATCTCGTTGATTTCGTTTCCGAGGAATCGGAGCTTGCAGGTAAAGCGGCGGCGGATTTCGTACAAAACGGCGAGAGCGTACGCAACGAAATAGAAGTGGTAAACGGAAAAAATATCGGCTACGTCGTACCGCAACGCTTGGATAAGAATATCAAAGGGAACGTAAAGTTGTTTTTCCGTGCTACGAACGCTTTCCGCGATTGCACGATTACGGCAAAGTGCGGAAATCAAATTTTAATGCAACGCAAGAAAAAGATCGTCGTCCCTGGGGAAATGGAAACGTTGATTTTAACCGAAACCAAGCTTGCGGAAAGCAACGGGACGATTGAAGTAGAGTTGGAGGAGGGAGTATGAGTAAACAAACGCTTACCTGTATCGAATGTCCGATCGGTTGTAGGATTGAAGTAGAGCTGGAAAACGGAAAGCCGGTTTCTGTGCAAGGCAACGGTTGTCCGCGCGGAAAAATGTACGCGGAAAACGAAGTCGTTTGTCCTATGCGCGTGATTACTTCCACCGTACGCGCCGAAAACGGCGAGATGATTCCCGTTAAAACCGATCGACCTGTAAAAAAGAGCGAAATATTCAACGTAATGCAGAAAATCAACGCCGCAAGCTGCATGTTACCTGTGAAAATCGGCGACGTAATCGTGGCGAATATCGAGGGCGACGCAAATTTGATTGCAACGGGAAACGCTTAAAAGGAGTTGAAAATGAAAGATTACTTTGGCAAGTCTGCCGATTTAACCAACAAAAAACTGTTCTTATTTGATATGGACGGTACGATCTACCGCGAAAACTCGTTATTCGACGGCGTGATTGAATTGCTTGAAAGCATTAATCGCAACGGCGGCAGATACGCTTTTATCACCAACAATCCCTCGAAATCAGTTAAAGATTATATCAAAAAGCTCCAAACGATGGGGATAAAAGGGATAACGGCGGAAAATTTCTTCACGTCCACGCAAGCGGCGATTATGCTGTTTAAGGAAAAGTTTTCTAATCGGTTGATATACGCGCAAGGCACGAAGTCGTTTATCAAAGAATTAAAGACAAACGGCTTGCGCGTTACGCAAGAATACAGCGCCGAGGCAAGCGCGGTGCTCGTGGCGTTCGATCCCGAGATAACGGGGAAGAAGTTGCGTACAACCTGCGAGATTTTGACTAAATGCGATTTACCGTATTACGCGACGAATCCCGACTGGGTATGTCCCGTTGATTTCGGCGCAATCCCCGATTGCGGCTCTATGTGCGAGGGAATCTGGCGCGCGACGGGCAAAAGACCGATTTTTATTGGTAAGCCCGAGCCGACTATGATTTACGCGGTAATGGAAAAGTACGGATATAAAAAGGAAGAAACGCTCGTGATCGGCGATCGGTTATACACGGATATTGCGTCGGGTGTGAACGCAGGCGTGGATACCGTGTGCGTGTTGAGCGGTGAGGCGACGCTCGAAGATATTCAAAACGCCGAAAAAAATCAAAAGCCGACGTTTACGTTGGAAAGTGTGAAAGATATGCTTGCATGTTTGTCATAAAGCGCGCAAGCAATCAATAATATATAAGAAGAGGTGATTATATGATTATGGAAATGTTTGAAGTGGCAGAAGTGGTTCGTCAATTATGGATGTTGCCTGATTTGCTTTTGTCCGTTTTGCTCGGTTTCGTTATCGGGTTTGAAAGGAAACTCCGTTTCAAAGAGGCGGGTATTCGCACGCATACGATCGTATGCTTTGGGGCGGCGCTTATGATGGTAATTTCCAAATACGCGTTCGGTAGCGAGGCGGATTCGGCACGCGTGGCGGCGCAGATCGTTTCGGGCGTCGGCTTTTTGGGCGCAGGTATGATCGTTTATAAACAACACGAAGTCAAAGGCTTAACGACGGCGGCAGGCGTTTGGGCAACGGCAGGCGTGGGTATGGCTTGCGGCGGTGGACTTTATTTGGTTGCCGTAGGCGCAACCGTGTTGCTTATTCTCGCGCAGTGTATTTTCCACTTGAATTGCCGCGTGTTCCGTTCGAAAAGATATTATTCGGTGAAGATCGAATTTTTACAAACAGGTGAAGAGAACTTGAAAATCAAAGAAATATTCGGCACGGACAGATTTAATCACTTGGTTATCAAACGCGAAAACGATAGCGTAGTATATAGCGCGACGTTGACTACCGATAAGGAATTTTCCTCCACGCGTTTGAACGAGATTATGGCGGAGAATGCGTTCATCTGTTCTTTGGAACGTTGCGATAACGATTAAACGAAAGAAATTCGAGGTATTATAAATGGATATGAACGTGGAATATCGCCACGAGAGCGGATTTGAAAAATTCTTCAAAAAAGTACAAGGCAAAACCGTAGCCGTTATGTAC
>JAZNEZ010000200.1:0-12753 GCA_045588875.1 Candidatus Scatosoma sp.
CCCCCGTCAACGAAAAAACGGGTTTTTTGCAAAATTTGTCATATTTATTTATGACAATTTATTTTTCAGAAAAAGTTTTTTAATTATGTGGAAATTTTTACGACTTTTTTTCATAAAAGGCTTGAAAAAATCGAGAAAAACCGCTATAATATATGTATAGTATATAAAAGCTCTGTTTAAGGAACGAAAAATGACGTTACAGGATTACTTAAAATTAAGAAACGGAACGGACGTGCGCGGCGTGGCTTGCGACGGTATCGCAGGCGAACCGATCACGCTCACTTCCAAAGTTGCGGAAAACGTCGCGAAAGCGTTTTGCGTATGGCTCATTTCCCGTACGGGTAAAACGCAGGTAACCGTCGCGATTGGCTACGATTCGCGTATCACCTCCCCCGAGCTTTGCGAGGCGGTCGTAAACGGCGTGATTTCCACCGGACACAACGCGATCGTTACGGGGCTTTCCACTACCCCCTCTATGTTCGCTCTACTCAAAGACGTGGAAAAGATGAACGAGCGGTATTGCCACGGCTCGGTGATGATCACGGCAAGTCATCTGCCCTTTAACCGCAACGGCTTGAAATTTTTCTCGCACAACGGCGGTTTGGAGGCAAGCGACGTGAAAGAAATCCTTGAACTTGCCGCCACCTACCGTTTTGCGGAAACGACCAACCTCGGCGAGCGGCTCGACGCGCCCTATCTGGATACCTACGCCGCCTCTCTCGTGGAAAAGGTACGCGTCGCAACGGGCGAAGAAACGCCGCTTGCAGGCAAGCGTATCGTAGTAGACGCAGGCAACGGCGCAGGCGGATTTTTCGCCGATAAAGTACTTATTCCCCTCGGCGCGGACACGACGGGCTCGCAATTTTTAGAGCCCGACGGTAATTTCCCCAACCATATTCCCAACCCCGAAAACGCGGAGGCTATGCGTTCCGTTTGCGAGGCGGTGAAAGCCGTGAACGCCGATTTCGGTATCATTTTCGACACGGACGTGGACCGCGCGGGAGCGGTGGACTCTGACGGTACGGAAATTAATCGCAACCGTTTGATCGCGCTCATTTCCGCGATTTTGTTATCTGAGCGCAAGGGTACGATCGTAACCGATTCGGTAACCTCAGACGGGCTTGCGAAATTTATCTCCGCGCGCGGTGGCAAGCATTTGCGTTTCAAACGCGGTTATAAAAACGTGATTAACGAGGCGATCCGTTTGAACGAATCGGGCGAATACGCCCCCCTCGCGATCGAAACGAGCGGACACGCGGCGCTTTATGAGAATTATTTCCTCGACGACGGCGCGTATCTTATCACGCGGCTACTCATTGCTATGGCGAACGCCGCGAAAGAGGGTAAAAACCTCACCGACCTCATTGTTGCCTTGGAAATGCCTGCCGAGGCGCAGGAGCTCCGTGTGAAATTCAAAGAGGGCGTCGATTTCAAGACGCTTGGAAAACGGCTTATCGAAGAGTTTACGCAGTACGGGCAAGACCTCTACTACGCAACGCCTGCCCCCGACAATCACGAGGGTTTCCGTTTGCGTTACGACGATCACCACGGCAACGGCTGGGCGTTGATGCGTATGAGTTTACACGATCCCGTACTCCCTATCAACGTGGAAAGCGACTCGAACGGCGGCGCGGTGAAGATCGTGAAAGATCTTTATTATTTCCTGCGCAAATACGATTTCCTCGACCTTTCGCCCTTGGAAAACGCAATCCTTTCTTGGCGCAAGAGTAAGATTGAGGAATTGAACGCGAAATTCGTTGCGGCAGGCAAGATCGCACCCAAAACCGAATAAATAAAAATAAAATAAAAATATCAGGAGAACCTTACAATGGACGTACAGAAAACCACCATCAACGCGATAAGAATTTTATCCGCGGAAGCAATCGAAACGGCAAAATCGGGACACCCGGGACTTCCTATGGGCTGCGCGCCGATCGCGTACACGCTCTATCAGAATTTCTTAAAATTCAATCCCCGTGATCCCAAGTGGGATAACCGCGACCGTTTCGTACTTTCCGCAGGGCACGGCTCTATGCTCGATTACTCCCTGCTCTATCTCTACGGCTACGGCTTGACAAAAGAGGATTTAATGAATTTCCGTCAGCTCGGCTCGAAAACCCCCGGGCACCCCGAATACGGGCATACCGTGGGCGTGGAAACGACGACGGGGCCTTTGGGACAAGGTATTGCAAACGCCGTGGGTATGGCGCTTGCCGAGGCGAACCTTGCCGCAAAATACAACCGCGAGGGCTTTGACGTGGTTGACCACTACACCTACGCTATCTGTGGCGACGGGTGTTTGGAAGAGGGTATCTCCTACGAGGCTTGCTCGTTTGCAGGCACGCATAAGCTGGGCAAGCTCATTCTTTTCTACGACGACAACGATATCACGATCGAGGGCGACACCGATTCCACGTTCAAGGAAAACGTCGGCGCGCGTTTTGCGGCGCAGAACTGGCAGGTGTTGCACGTTGATCTCGTGAGCTCCCCCGACGACGTGGACGCGCTTTGCGAGGCGGTGAAAAAGGCGAAAGAGAACACGGAAAAACCCTCCGTGATCATCTGCCATACGCGCATTGGTTTCGGCTCGCCGTTAGAGGGCAGCGAGAAGTGCCACGGCGCGCCTTTGGGAGCGGAAAATCTGCAAAAATCCAAAGAGAAATTGGGTTGGGAATACCCTCCCTTTGAATGTCCGCAGGAAGTGTTCGATCATTGCGCCGAGGCGGCTACCGCAGGCAAAAATGCGGAAGTGGCTTGGAAGAAAATGATGATCGATTACGAAAATCAATATCCCGAGCTTGCCGAGGAATACCGCGCGGCAATGGCAGGCGAAAAGCCCGACTTTGACCTGATCGACGGTCTTTACGATTTCGAAAAGCCTATGGCAACCCGTCAGACCTCGGCAAAGGTACTCAACCTGCTTGCGGCAAAAATGCCCTCGCTTATGGGCGGCTCGGCTGACCTCGCGCCCTCTAACCTTTCGGAAATGAAGGACACTGACGAGGTGAAGTACGGTCATTTCACCCCCGACAATTTCGCAGGCAGAAATATGCATTTCGGTATTCGTGAGCACGCTATGGCAGCGATTGCGAACGGTATGCAACTCCACGGCGGTCTGCAAGCGTACTGCGCGACTTTCTTCGTATTCTCCGATTACTGCAAACCTGCAATGCGTTTGTCCGCGCTTATGAAATTGCCCGTAACGTATATTATGACGCACGACTCGATCGGCGTGGGCGAGGACGGCCCTACTCACCAGCCCGTGGAACAGCTCATTATGCTCCGTTCGATACCGAATATGAAAGTATACCGCCCTGCGGACGGCAAGGAGACGGCGGCGGCTTGGGTTTCTGCGTTGAGCGGTAACGAGCCCACCGCGCTCGTGCTTACCCGTCAGGCGTTACCACAATACGAAAACAGCGGCAAGCAAGCCCTCAAAGGCGGTTACGTGCTCGAAGACTGCGAGGGCACGCCCGACGTGTTGTTGATCGGTACGGGCTCGGAAATCGAGCTGTGCGTGAAAGCGAAAGCCGCACTCGCAGAGCAAGGCGTGAACGCGCGCGTGGTTTCGATGCCTTGTATTGAAGAATTTGAAAAGCAGACGGACGCTTACAAGGCGGAAGTGTTGCCTACCGACGTGAAAGCGAGAGTTTGCGTGGAAGCAGGCTCGCCTTATAGCTGGTACAAATACGCAGGCGACAACGGCGAGATCGTGGCAATGACTTCGTTTGGCGCGTCCGCGCCTGCCGGCAAGCTGTTCCCTCACTTTGGGTTCACGGTGGAGAACGTGGTGGCGAAAGCCTTGAAAAGCATTGAAAAAAGCAAATAATTGAAATTTAGCCGCGGAACGAAAATTCGTTCCGCGGTTTTATTTTTTTCGCCAAATTATCACTTTTTCACTATGTGTTTTTCGCAATCGCCTGTTATAATGCTATTCGTAAAAGCTTAAAGCCTACCCGTTTCCTTATTCCGAGGAACACCTCCATATAATTGCAAAGGCGCACGTCTTTCTAGGCGTGCGCTTTTGTTCTTTATGCGAATAACGTCTGTATCGCGAGGGTGATTTCCGCGTCGCCTATGCGCTCCTCTGCCACCGAAAGCGTACCGTCCGCAGGCAAAACACCCCTACCGTGTATGCAAGTATTCGTTACGGGCCAACAAATACGCGCCGTCGTCAGCTTGACCGCGTCGGCGTTCACGAGTCCGAACGGATAGGTCGTTTGCATAATCCCTTTGCCGAACGTTTTGACCTCGCCGTTACGCTCGGAAAGGCAAATATCTCCGTAAGCAATCGTTTTATAATCGAGCATACACCCTATCAACGCCTCCGACGCCGACGCCGTCATACTATCCGCAAGCACGCAAATACGGCTCTCCTCGTCGAAATATTCGTCGTAATAATTACCGTCCGCCTTGAAATAGTCCTTCCTTTCGCCGTAATCGGCAACGGCGACCGTCGGTTTTTGCTCGTTCGTATCCTTACAGAAATAGCTTGCAATCGTTTGCATAATATGCAAATATCCACCACCGTTATCGCGCAGATCGAGCACGAGCGTTTTCTTGCCCTGCTCGCGGAATAAATCCATCGCCTGCTTAAATTCTTCCGCCGCCGCGCCGTTGAACTGCGTCAGTCGGATATACGCCCCGTCCTCGGGTAGGCAGGAAAGCGGCGCGCCGTCCTCGGTCAAGGTCGTGGCGTTTTCGCCCGTAAAGCGGTAGGCTTGCGTTTGCGTGCGATAGAACACGTAGTTTTCCACGTAATTTTCGCGCGCGATCTCCACCGTTCTCGTTTGCTCCCCCGTCTGCACTTTTATATACAGCTTTTCGCCCGTTTCGTATTCGGAAAGGAACGCGGAAAATTCTTCAAACGACCTACTTTCTTTTAGCTCCGTTTCGGTTTTGCCAAAGCCTACGATCAAATCGCCCTCGGCAAGCCCTGCCTCTTCCGCAGGAGAATTGCCACACACGCGCGTTACGAGCATTTGCTCTTCACCCGTGCCCGTTTCCGTTAAAAATACGAGCCCTAATCCGCTTTGATTGCCTGCCGCGCCTAATTGCGTTTGCGCGTATTCGTCGGCGGTCATATACCCAGAATAATCGTCAAGCAATTCTTCGTTGATCGCGCCGAAAATAACGCCGTAAAATTCCTCGTTGGTGATCTCTTCGTAATACTCCCTTTGAACGGTGTTTTTCAAGCGGATCAGCGAACGCATTTCACTATCCAGCGTCATACGGCTCACGAGCGCGCCGCCGAAAAAACACGCCGCGGCAAGCACTACCGCAAGCACGGAATAAAGTATTTTCGCATATGGCTTTTTCTGATTTCTTTCTCTTTCGTTGGTTTCTTGCGGTGTATCGGGGGTTTTGCCCATATTTTACTCCTTAACGGCTTATTTTCCGAGTAATCGATGAATGACGGTAAGTACGCGGAAGGAAACGGCGTCGGAGAAAGAACGTATATTCAGTCCCGTCGCCTTTTCGATTTTATCAAGGCGATACAAAAGGGTGTTACGGTGCATATACAGATTGCGCGAGGTTTCGCTTACGTTGAGGCTACTGCGCAAAAACTCCTCCGCCGTACCCAGCATTTCGTCGTCCTCGAATATCTCGCGAAAGCTTTCGTCCGTCCATTCGGATAAGTACGCTTCCAGCTTACTTTCGGGAACGTCTTCTAACATTTTGATTAAAATAAATTCGCGGTGGGAATGTACGTTGCCTTTCGCCTCGAACAGATCGGCGTAGCGAATGGCGTTTTCCGCGCGCGCGTACGAGTGGAACAAATCTTTGAGTTCGTGCACGGTCGGACCTACCCCCACGGCGACGTCGATCCCCAGCTCCTCTTTGATCGACTGCGCTAAAAATTCCGCGTAGTCTACCGAGGAGCGGTATTCGTCTTCCGTTCGATCGAGGAATTTGACGAGTACGCACGTTTCCTCGCTCATTTCCACCGCCGTATCCAAACTGTTGCCGCCGTACTGCTCAATCACCGCGAGCGTTTCTTTCATCATCTTCGGCACGCGGATCACGATGGCAAAGCACGCCGCGCCGCGTACGGAAAATTTCGTGGCGTATTTATAAATACCGAGCGAGGAGCACTCGCCGAGGATAATGCGTTTGAGATATTCCGTTTTGGAAAGGTCGAATTCGCGGTCGATAAAGCTTTCAATATACGCAGGCAACAGCGACGCGTAGTTTTTCTCCGTTTCCCCCGCGCCTGTGAGCACACCGATATAGCCGGTATTTTTGAAAGTAAAGCGGAAAAAGGTGTGCGCGCCGTCGTCGATTACCCCCTCGAATTGCCGATCGCACGTCGGCTTGCCTACCGGCTTGGCGTTTTCGGGATAGTAGGTAAATTCCACCCCTAATTTCTCCGCCGTTTCCTTTACGATTTTTTCAATTTCGGTCATAGCTCCCCTCCGTTTTGTCTTTTGTGTTTTTGTTCTACCGTTACTATTATACCCCAAACGGAAAAATTTTTCAAGGGTTTTTTAAGGTAAGCGACATATCCCCTTAAAAAAATCGAAAAATTTCATAAAGTTTTTTGGAAAAAGTGTGAAAAGTTTTTTATTTAGCATTGACATATTCTTCGGAAAGTGTTATAATACAATAAAGTAAATAATTTCGTCATATCCGCGCGTGCTCGCGCGAATGGAAACGAAAAATATCAGCAATACATTTTCAGGAGATTTGTTATGAGCAACAACACAAATTCTGTCGAGTTCGACGTTGTGCCTTGCACCGACGTTGCCCCCGAAACGCAAGCAGCAGACTGCAAGGAATGTGCGCCCAAAAAGAAAACTGCGGCAACCCGTATTTTCGCTGTACTCCTCGTAGCGATCTGCGCTGCCGTTTTCTTCTTGCCCGTACAAGTACTTAACGGTTACGTACCCACGGAAATGACCCTTTTGACCGCAATCACCGATCTGTTCGGCGGCAAAGGCACTTCCATGCTCTTTAACGTTTTACCCGTATTCACGGATACCGCCGAAGTGGCAGGTATGCTTGCAGGCGTAGCGTTCTACGCGTTCGTTGCGGCGATCGCGTTCACCGCTGTGTTCGCACTTATCGCTTTGATCAGCGGTAAAGCGTGCGCGCTCCGCACGGCGGCGTTCTTCTTCGCGACGGGATTCGGCACGTACGCGGTTTGCGGCTACGCTCTTCCCACGATTAAAGATACCGCAATCGGCTTTGATTTTATCGTGCTCGGCGCGGCGGCATTTGGCGCGCTCCTCTACCTCGTTCTCGGCTTTGCGAGAAAGGGTAAGAAAGCGTTTGCAAGCCTTATACAACTCGTATTCTCCCTCGTATTTGCGGCAGCAATCGTTCTGCTCTTGAACGGTTACACCGTAGAGGTTACGGATGCCGTTGAAGCTTTCGGCTTGGATTTCGCGCTCGTCGTGCAAATCCTCGTGGCGGTCGTTTGGGTTGACCTTTTGCTCGGCACGATCCGTTTGCAGGCAAAGAAAGGTTTGGCGCTCGATATGATCCGTTATATCGTGCAGCTCCTCGTCGGCGCGGTGCTTTGCTACGTGGCGTTCGTTGCGGAAGCGGCAGATATGATGCCCCTTATCTACGCGGCGGTTGCGGCGGCTGTTTCCCTCATGCAAGTGATTATGTGCGTCGTTCAACTCAAATCGGGCAAAACAAAAGAAGAGGTTGAGCCCGAAGTGGTGGAAGAACCTGCTCCCGAGCCCGTTCCCGAATATACCGTGGAAGAGTACGCAGAGGCAATGCCCTACGACGGCGGTCCCGTAGAGGGCGTGGAAATCGCGCAGGAAGTGAATCCTACTTTCGAAGAAAATCCCATTGAGCCCGTGCAGGTGAATACCGCAGGCTACGATTTCTACAACAGCAAGAGTTTTGATCCGTTTATCGCGATCCTCAATAACGAGGAGAGAAATCAGTTCACTGAACTCTTCATTCTCAAATACAAAGGCGTTATGCCCGAAATCCCCGATTATCAGGTGGGTGGCGACAACAAGGAATTCTTCCGCAAGCTCTTTATCTATCTCGGTCAGTACAGAGATAGAGTGCCCGACGGGCTGCTTGCGAAGATCTATCAATTCGCAATCCGTAACGCATAAGGAATGATTATAAGGCCGCCCCGACTTGGAAAAGTCGGGGCGGGTTTCTTTTTATCTATCCTATTGCGCTACGATTTCGCCACAAGCAATCTTCTCGCCTGAGTTGCCCGACGGTTGCGAGGTAAAGTCGTCGGGCGAGGAATGTACGATCACCGTTCTGCCGACGATTTCTTTCACCGTGAAACGATTCGTTAGGAATGCGGAAAACGCATAGCCGTTCGCCCCAAACAACGGCGGTAAATCCCCTGCGTGGCGTGGGTGCGGACAGTTATCGGGGTTATAATGGTTTTTTGCGTTTGCAAACGCGTCGGTGGCGTTGCCCGTGCAACGACAGCCCTCGTGAATATGAAACCCGAAAACGGGGCTTTCACAACCTCCCTTGGGATCGGACAAGCCCTTGATCTCCGCAATCACGAACACGCCGTATGCGGTTTGGTAAAAGCGCACCATTCCGATAACGTCAAGATTTTTGCCGTTCCCCTTGATCCGCGCAAACGCCTGCGGACGTTGCGGAAACAGCATTGCAAAATTCGGATAAGTTCTGTTTTCCATTCTGACACACCTCACGTATACTTTTTTTCATTATACGCTTTATCTTGGTGTAATTGTGCAAAAAAAGACCGCCGATCAGCGGTCTTTTTTTCTTAAACTCCGTAAGCCATAGCAATAATCACGCTTGCCAAAAGGAAACACACGACGAGCATTCCTACCAAACAGCCTAATCCGATGAGTATTTTCAACTCCTTTCTTATATTATACTCTTACTACTGTAAGAAGTCAAGTATTTTTCTTACATTTGTGAGATAATATAGTTATGGAAAAAATTTTTTCAGAGCGATTAAAAGAATTGAGAATAGAAAAACGCGTCGGGCAGGTGGAATTAGCAAATGCAATCGGCGCGAGCAAAGGCATTATCAGTTTATGGGAAAACGGACAACGCGAGCCAAAAATGTCTAATTTGGTATCTTTGGCGAAATATTTTGAAGTATCTATCGATTATTTAGCAGGTTTAGAAGATTAACTACGGGAAAAGTTCCCGTAGTTTTTAATTTCTTTCGGCTTTTTTACGGGTGGTTATTTTTATCAATCCGTAGATCGCCGCGATTGCCGTTACGAACAAGCACACGGCAAATAGCAGATAAAATACCGCCGTCCAACCCCACGCGTCGGCTACCGCGCCAAGCCCGTACGAGCTGATCGTACTGCCCAGATAGCAAAAGCCGTTGAGTACGCCTGCAATCAGCCCTGAATTGACTTTACCTTTCATATACAACGGGAAAATACTCGTGATCATAGAGTTGGAGCTACTCACCAAGCAATTTACGAGCGTAAAGCCGATCAGGGTGATGATAAACGCGTCTACGGACAACAGCCCGATCACTACGCCGATCAGTAGCGCCGACGCGAAAAAGAGTACGCCGCCGAGCAATATGAAATCGGGTATTTTTTTATTCAGTTTCACGGCAAACAAATTACCGAACACCGCCAACGCAGGGAGTGCGAGCGTAAGCAAGATAGAAAACGAATCGGGCAGAGCGTACGTTTCCTTTAAGATGGACGGAACCCACGTCGTTAAACCGTCCTTGATAAGATTCGTCGCCACCGCAAATATCGCAAGCAAACAAATACTCACGAGCAGGTCGTGCGGTATTTTTGCGCCCTTTTGCGGCGTTTCCGCTACGCGTACGGGTACGTCGTTTTCCTCGTCCTCGATTTTTTGCGTACAGGTATTATATGTAAACAACCACACCAGCGCGGCAATCGTCAAAAACGCCGTTGCGGTGATAAACGAAAGCTTGAACGCGTTAAACGCAGCGAAGATCGCGCTTAAACCGTAGATCACGAACGTACCCACCGCCACCGTCGTACCCATAATCACGCTGGCACGGGACATTTCCTTTCGGGGGAGCGTTTCGCTCAATAGCCGTATCATACAAGGCCACAAAACGGAAAGCGCAAAGCCGTTAAACAGCCACAAGAACTTGACAATCGAAAAGCTCGGCACGAGGATTACGAGCAGGTTGGTGAGTGCGGAAACGAGCAGGCTCACGAACACGAACCATTTGATATTGTATTTTTTACAAAGCAGACCGTTGACGATCTGACCTGCCCCGTAAGCGAAAAAGAAAAAGGTGCTTACAATCCCTGCCTCTGCGTGCGACACGGAAAAATACCTCTCTACTTGCGTTATTCGCCGAATAATTCACTTTGCCCAAATACGAGCACGCATAGGCAAACCAACAAAGCAATATCAACCAACTACCGTTTTTCTTCACAATAAAATACTCCTAACGCAGCCTTACACGTATTCGATAATGCGCGTCATCGTCTTTTCCGACTTAGGCGCGACTTCGACTACGCCCTCTTTCTTGGAAAATTCCGCTTGGGGTACGCCCACGTAATCGGGCAGATTCGTCCAAGGCTCGATACAAATGAATTTGCCCTCACCCTCACGCCACAAAAGCAAGTTTTCAAAGCCCTCGAACGTGAGCGTTGCGAGCGCTTTACCGTCTTTTTCGCAAAGGGTTACCTTGCGCGAACGGATATCCTTAAAAACCAACGTTCTGCCCTCTTGCAAGAAATCAATGGGCAGGGGAAAGCTTTTACCCGTGCCGTAAGAAAGCGTTTCGCCCGTCATATATCCGTCGTCGTCGTGATAGTGATGCACGAGATTTTCGCACGTTTCAAAAAGGACCTCGTAAGCGTCTACGTCGTGATCGAGCGCGAACGCGTCGTGTCCACCGCAGGCAAACCACAAAGGCGTTTTAGCAGGGTTGTTTACCTTATAAGCGATAGAAAGCTTGCTCCCCTCGATAGAATAGACTACCTCGAATTTGAAATCGAACGGATACGCTTTTTTCGTTTCTGCGTTTGCCTCGATTGCAAAGCAAAGGGAATTTTCCGTTTGCACCACGAGCGCAAACTCCATTTTACTTGCAAAGCCGTGGGCGCGCATGGGATATTCCGTGCCGTTTACTTTCACGCCGAAATGACCGCACACGGGGAAAAGCAGGGGTGCGTGCCCTGCCCATTCGCCCGTTTCGTTTTGCCAAAGCCGTTCTTTTCCGTCCTTTACCACGCTCACGATTTCCGCGCCGTAGCTTTCCACTTTCACGCAAAGC
Source organism: Candidatus Scatosoma sp. (assembly GCA_045588875.1). GTDB lineage: Bacteria > Bacillota > Clostridia > Christensenellales > Borkfalkiaceae > Scatosoma. Next base: position 11,207 of record JAZNEZ010000200.1, read on the forward strand.
GTGCCGTTATCGATTGTATATTGCATAATAATCTCCTTATCCCAAGCATTTCACAAGCACGGCTTTTTGCGCGTGCAATCTGTTCTCTGCCTCGTCGAAAATTTCGTTCGCGTGCGCCTCGAACACTTCCGCCGTGATTTCTTCTTCTCTATGCGCAGGCAGACAGTGCAACACCATAGCTTTATCGTTCGCCACGCTCATCACCGACGCGTTGATTTGATACCCTGCAAAAATCTTCTTGCGCTCTTCCGCCTCCGACTCCTGCCCCATCGACGCCCAAACGTCGGTGTACAATACGTCTGCGCCTTTCGCCGCCTCCATAACGTCGTCCGTGCAGGTGAATTTGCCGTTTTCGCTCGCCCATTTCATAAGCTCTGCGTCCGGCTCGTAGCCCTTGGGGCACGCCACCGATACTTCCATTCCCATTTTAATACCGCCTACGATCAAGGAATTCGTCATATTATTCCCGTCGCCGATATAGCAAAGTTTATTGCCCGAAAAACCGCCCTTATATTCGCGAATCGTCATAAGATCGGCAAGTACTTGGCAGGGGTGGCAATAATCGGTCAGACCGTTGATAATGGGAATAGAGCCGTATTTGGCAAGGTCCTCCACTTCTTTTTGCTCGAACGTACGAATCATAATACCGTCTAAATAGCGCGAAAGCACGCGCGCGGTGTCTTGCACAGGCTCGCCTCTACCGATTTGCAGATCGCGCGAGCTTAAAAACAGTGCGCTACCGCCAAGGTCGTACATACCCACCTCGAACGAAACGCGCGTGCGCGTGGACGATTTCGAGAAGATCATACCCAGCGTTTTACCTTTCAAAAGATGGTGTTCAATGCCGTTCTTTTTCTCGAATTTGAGTTGATCGGCAAGATTCAAAATTTCATTGATTTGTTTGGACGAAAGGTCCATCAGTTTTAATAAATGCATTATTTTTCACATTCTTCCTTTAATATTTTTATCGCTTTTTTTAATTGCTCAAACGGGATATTCAGCGCAGGGAGCAACCGCACCTTATGCTTGGCTTTTATCACGAGCACGCCGCGTGCCATACAGTTTTTAATGACTTCCGACGCGTCCTTTTCAACCTCCACGCCGATCATAAGCCCCAGCCCCGAAACCGACTTCACGCCCTTTGCGCTCCCAAGCTCGTTGAAGATATATTCGCTCTTTTTTCGTACCTCTTCCAAAAGCTTACTATCAATCCTTTCCAACACGGAAAGCGCGCCTGCCGCACACACGGGATTACCGCCGAACGTGGAGCCGTTCAGCCCTGCCGTGAATAAATTTTCCGCACGCTCGCCAAGCATCGTCGCACCGATCGGCAAGCCGCCGCCAAGCCCCTTTGCCGTGGTAACGACGTCGGGCGTGATACCGTACTCCATATACGCGTACAGCGAGCCCGTTCTGCCGTTGCCCGTTTGTACCTCGTCGATGACAAGCAGTAAATTTTCCTCGCGCGCGAGCCTTTCTACCTGTTTTACGTAGTCTTTATCGAGCGCCGTAACTCCCCCCTCGCCCTGTACGAGTTCGAGCATCAC